>NZ_JBCPGE010000015.1:0-92066 GCF_040914025.1 Ruminococcus sp. RTP21484sp1_RTP21281st1_A8_RTP21281_210402 | reverse complement strand
GACATAAGGATAGGGAATATCCTCCTTATTTTTCTCATAAATCCACTGAATATCCTCATCTGCTGCCCTGTGTGTGATAATGCTCTCAATCTCATAGACCAGATCTTTAAGACAGATATATTCATGAGTCAAAACAATATGACCTTCCTCTATTTTGCTCATCTGCAGAACATCATTAATAAGGGAAAGTAAATAATCCGCTGCTATCTTCATCTTTTTATGATTTTCCCGTATCAGTGCTTTATCCTCAAAATGGGTCTCATCAATCTTTAACAGACCAATAATACCATTCAAAGGTGTCCTGATATCATGGCTCATACGGCTTAGGAAATTCGTTTTCGCCCTGCTCTCGGCACGCATTTCATTAAATGCAGCCTGAAGGTGTGCCTGTTCCTGCTCATCCCGTTCATGTCTCTGTGTGGTATCCTGCAACAGAATGATTGCATAAATCATAGGGATCTCAGCAAGAATTTCTGTATCAAACACCACCATTCTGGTCATAAGAACTGTTTTCTGTACCCAGCGGATACTTCCATCATCTTCGCGGGCACAATACTCCACAGACATATTTGTTTCTCCGTTCTCAAACCTCTTACGAAGCTTTTCACAATTATCTGTCATACAGTAACCGGCAATTGTTTCCTGGGTGATTTTTTTCTCATATTCCCAGCAGTAATCCTGATAAGAACATGGAAGTGAATAATCCATAAAAAGTTCCCGGCTCTTCTGTTCTTTTCCATTCAGTACAATCCTTCTTTCCAGAACATCTTTTGTCAGATTTACTGTATAGATCACATCTGACAATTCCAGAAGCGCATCCACATAGCTGTCATTTTCCAGGATAGACTGTTTCAGCTGTTCATAATAAAGCTGCAGCTGCTCTTTTGCCCCTGTCTGACCTTCTGAAGTCTTTCGGATGGTTTCAAATGCCAGGAGAAAATGATGCAGCTTTTTGTCCTCATCCCAGTCCACAGGAATCAGTGTCAGGCGGTTATATGCCCCCTGTTTCCCGATATTATACTCATATTCCAGCACATCTTTCTTCGTATGCATTTTCTTTTGAAGTTCCGAAATCTGCAGCCCTTCGCGAATATCTGCCTGACAGGACTTTTCAATCTGTTCCTCTATGATCTGTTCCACTGCACCGGAATATGCACCATCAGAGGCCAGGAAAAAATTTTCACTGGAACGAATCGCCCGATAGGTATCCATCCCGGCATCACAATACAGACAATCTGAGAAATTACTGCCGTGCTGATTAAGCAGCTTTAACAGCTGATATCCCTGATTCTTTTCTGCTGCAGCCTCTTCCCTTTTTACATGATTCTTATTGATATACATGTTTTTGTCTGCGCAGTTAAACAGCTCCCTCATTGTACTTCCGGGAAAATCACAGGCCAGTGCAAAACCTACCGCATAGCTTAGCTGAGTATCCGGATACACTCTGGATTCCTCTGCCATATCTCTGCGCACCTTTTCAAGGCACTGTGTCATCTGTTCCCTGTCCAGTCCATGGGTAACTACAAGAAACTCATCTCCACCTGCTCTTCCCACAAACTGCTCTGCTGGTATGGAAGCCCGCAGGCAGATAGCAAATCTACGGATATAGGCATCACCGGCTTCATGTCCTCTGCTGTCATTAATACGCCGGAGATTATTAAGGTCAAAACTGCAGACACCGGTATCTGCATCCGTTTCTTCCTCACTCAGTAATTCTTCACATTTATTTTTGTTCGGAAGTCCTGTCGCATCATCCAGATATACTTTTCGCTGCAACAGACGGTTCATTGCAGCATACTGTATTGCTTTTATAAACTCATATCCGATCAGCAGCATCAACACAACAATATCTGCTGTGATATATTTTTCAAGCAATGATAAGGATGTGGCTTTTTTCTGCGAATATTTTTCGGCCAGACCTGTTGCTTCATCACAGATTACAAAGAAATCCTCACTTCTGGATATAATATCTGTTTTTTCATATCCTTCAGACCGCCCCAAACAGATTTCTTTATACAGATCAGAAAATCCCTCGTCCAGTTCCTGCATTTTATTCTGAAAATCCGTATCATTCAGATATACCAGATTCAGTTTCGTATTTCCATTGCGCAGACCATCAATGAAAGACCTTACCTCCTGGATCATTGCATCGTCCTGTTCCCCGGCAACCTCCAGCTTGATGATCCTCTGTGTCTCTCCACGGACTAAACCAGTATAATTTACAATACGAGCCGTTCCCTGAATATCAGAAACAATTCCCATCATTATAATAATAAGAATAGCCAGAATAACTGCCAGAACACCAATACTGACCTGAATCATACTGGATTTCTTTTTCTTATTCTTTACTTCGGACATGGTCCTCCCCCTTCTTGTTTTATTCTGTAAAAAATGGCCTGGATGAACCGATATCCCAGATATCCTGATATAGCGCCTGCCAGGACTCCGCCAAGAACATCTGTGGGATAATGCACATACAAATACAATCTTGATATTCCTATCAGACAGGCAAGAACCAGAACCGGTTTCCACAGCTTCTTTTCTCCCATTCTTTCAGCATATACATTATTTTACCCTACTTTTTCCTGTATGCCTACTCAAATTTGAATGTATTTATTTATAAACAGGATTAGGGTGTCAAAAGGTCACTGACCTTTGATATATATTTCCTTTTGCATCAAATAAGTGAAACCGGCTCAGTTCCGGTTCTTCTTTTGGATCTCGCTCAAACCGAAGAATATACTGTTCCAGTAATTTCTCAACTTCTTTCTGGTTATCCAATTTGCCAAGATACTCCTTCTCTTTGAACAATTGCCAGCCTGCTTTTCCATCAAGACCAGCGTCTTTGAAAAATGTCAGTAACTTATCACTTCCTTTCAGGCAAAGAAAAAGACGCAAGCCACATTTCTATGACTCACGCCTTACTTCGCTCACAATATTCTATTTTCATTAGTTATCTGCTAGATTGTTTACTGGCAACATTTATACATAAATCAATTCCTTGAGAATAATCTCTTCCGCAATCGCTCTGTGCTGATTAGCAGCTCTTACCCAGGCAATCTGATTTTTCTCTTTATCCGGTAATGGTTCTTTTTCTTCCAACTGTTTCAGGATCACTTCTTCCCGTTCTCTGGCTGCCTGCGTTCATTTTATTAGCACTCTCCATTTCTCATCATTTTTTGACCACAAATTTACGACATTTACGACAAATCTGACACTGCTTTACAATACCAGACAAAATGACTGATGCCCCGGAAAGCCTGTAAAACAGGCACTTCTAGGATACACAAGCCAGGACAAAAATCGACTTTCATTATCAAGAGGTGAGTGCTAATTTCACATTTTCCAATTTTTCTATTTTCCTACAGCATTTCCCTCAGCTGATAATTTGTATACACCTGTTCATAATCATATTCCGAATCATACCTGGTAAGTGTCACCATAGGATCTGCACCCGGAATGATCTGGTAGCTATAGGAAACTTCGTAATCCTCATCTATAAATTTCACAGCACCCTGGTTTTCAGAGCCTTCTGTGATTTCTGTCCTGTAAGCTGTGAAAACACGTCCGCTGTTTATGTCATTTGCCATGGCAGTCATAACTTCGGCCAGATTTCCAAGATCCTCATTTATCGTAAACTGGTTCCAGCGGTCTACCAGAACCGCACCATAGCATTTATCGCCATACTCACTGGTGGCCTCTCTCCAGCAAATGTTGATATAGTTATCATCCGTTATTCTGTAGCTTCCAACATAGTCCCTGGGATCATAATATTCATCTCCTGCCCAACGAGCTGTAAAGGTTCCATTGTCTTCATCCAGGGAAACTTCATAATCTTTTTCCAAATTCGCAGCCCCAAGATAGCGGGCAATGATCTCCTCCAGATTGTCTGTTTCCGGATGATAAATATAGGGATTCTCCTTTGGAATCTTAGCCTTTTCGCTATCTTCCAGATCGTCCAGATTATCCAGGCTCTGAGATTCTCCTGTCTGCACCAGTTCACGTCCAAAAATCACCTGGGTATCCTCATCTAAGCTCCCCACAAACTCTCCGTCCACCGTATCAAGATAAATGTCTCCTTCCTCCAGGGAAACAAGTATTTTCCCATCCTCCAGTTTCCATGAGACCTTCAGAATTTCTGCCGAGTCTGACTCCTCACTATTGTAGGACATTTCCATGTAAGCACTTCCGTCTTCCATCAGCCTCATTTCCAAGTATTGGTTCAAATATTCCGCTACATTGTGACGTTCGCTGCTTTCGTCAGAATATATTACATAATTGGCATACCAGATGCCCATATAGTCCTCCGGATTTTCGATTTCTGCATAGGCAATAGCTGGAAACAATGCGACGGTTAACATTCCGGTAAATACTGCAGCAATTATTTTTCTTTTCATAAGCACCCTCCCTGAATCATATAATTTTTCTGAAAAATATAATTTCAACTTTGCAGCCAGATACAAAACAGTAACCAGAAATTTTTTCTACAACTGTATCATTCTGCTGTAACTATATTATAAGAAATTTACCCAGGAAAAAGCACTATACTCTGGTTAGTATTTTTCTCATTGCTTATATAAAAAGAATCCAGCTTGCAGGATTCTCCGCCTGCGACAGGTCGTCCCGAGCGACAGCTACCCTTTCCGCCGTAACGTGTTCCTACCCGGTAGGTTTTTTCATGTAATAGGCTATTACATAAAAAAGGCGTCCCCTGCAAGCTGAACCACTTACAAGAACGCCCTGTACATCGAATATTAAGTAACTGCCATATTAACTTGTCTGATTTTTCAGACACACTCTACCGCTCTCTACCATATTCTATCTCTCTAAAAGCTTCCCAATCAGGCTTGTCACCAGAAACGCCGCAATATCTACAGCCACAATGGTAGACCCTACCGGCGTTCCGCCCAGAATGGAAACAATAATTCCAAGAAATGCACACAACACGGATAAAATCGCCGAACAGATAATTACTGCGCTGAATCGTTTATAGATCCTCATTGCCGACAGTGCCGGGAAAATGATCAGAGCTGAGATCAACAGGGACCCCACCAGATTCATAGCCAGTACAATGATCACCGCTGTGATCACCGCAATCAGAAGATTGTACATATCCGTCCTGGTTCCAGTAGCTTTTGCAAAATTTTCATCAAAGGTAACCGCAAATATCTTATGATAAAATACTGTAAACAGTGCCACAACAATAACAGACACCACTACACACAGCCACACCTCAGATGTGGTCAGAGTCAGGATTGACGTAGAACCAAACAGGCTGCTGCACACATCTCCGGAAATATTAGAGCCTGTGGAAAAAACATTCATCAGCAGATAGCCAACTGCCAGGGCGCCAACCGAAATCATAGCGATTGCCGCATCTCCTTTGATCTTCGTACTCTGTCCTGTACGAAGAAGCAGCACCGCACAGATCACAGTTACCGGCATGACAAACAGCATATCGTTGCTGAAATTCAGCACTGATGCAA
Organism: Ruminococcus sp. RTP21484sp1_RTP21281st1_A8_RTP21281_210402; assembly: GCF_040914025.1. NCBI lineage: Bacteria > Bacillati > Bacillota > Clostridia > Eubacteriales > Oscillospiraceae > Ruminococcus > Ruminococcus sp. RTP21484sp1_RTP21281st1_A8_RTP21281_210402. The sequence continues at coordinate 86,580 of NZ_JBCPGE010000015.1, read as the reverse complement.
TGGCCATAGCTCCGAATGCCACATGAGACAGTCCGTCCCCAATAAAGGAAAATCGCTTCAGCACCAGCGTTACCCCCAGAAGAGAGGAGCAAAGTGCAATAAGCACGCCTACGATCAAAGCATACCACACAAATGGATACTGGAAATAAAATACCAGTTTTTCAAAAATTCCGCTCATGCTTTTCCCTCCTCTCCAGCATCCACAAGCCTCTTTCCAATCTTGCTTTCCAGATATTCCTCTTTTGTTCCGAAGAAAACCTTCTGTCCAATATGCAGCACATGACTTGCATAAGTCGCTACTTCACTGATATCGTGGGAAATCATGATGATGGTTACTTGGTCTTCTTTATTTAATTCGTTGATAATCTGGTACATATCCGCAGTTGCAACCGGATCCAGACCAGAAACAGGCTCATCCAGAAGGAGGATTTTCCTTGTGGCGCAGAGAGCTCTGGTCAGAAGCACTCTCTGCTGCTGCCCGCCGGACAACTGTCGATAACAACGGTCAGCCAGATCCGTAATCCTGGTTTTCTCCATCAATTCACGGGCTTCTTTTTTCTCTGCTTTATTGTAAAAAGGACGAAGCCCCATTCTTCCCAGGAAACCGGACATCACAATTTCATCTACCGAAGCAGGGAAGTCTCTCTGAAGCGCAGTCTGCTGTGGCAGGTAGCCAATCTCGTTGATTTTTAAATCGTCTCCCAGAATGATGCTGCCGCTCATAGGGCTCTGAAGATGAAGAAGGGTTTTCATCAGTGTGGATTTCCCAGAGCCGTTTTCTCCTACGATACAAAGGTAATCACCGGAATTTACGCTGAAATTCAGCCCGGACAAAATCGCTTTTCCTTCATATCCCAATGTAAGGTTCTCGCAAGTAATCAGACTCATAATGCCTCCTTCAGAATCTGGAGATTATTTTCCATGATGGAAAGGTAGGTGGTTCCCTCTTCCACATCCTTTGTTGTTACGGACTGCATGGAATTTAATGTCAAAATCTTCTGATCCTTAGTGTTTGTATTTTCAATCACTGCTTTCGCCACTTTCTGATCGGAATTCTCGATGGTGAGAACAGCCGGAAGGTTCAGCTCATCCAGCTTGCCAGCCAGAAATGTGATGGTCTCGAAGCTGGCATCTGTTTCTGCGGAACAGCCGGCAAATGCAGCGTAGTAAGTAAGATTGTAGTCGTCAATTAAATAGCGGAACGGGAAACGATCTGCAAAAAGCAGGGTTTTTGACTGGGATTTCTCCACTGATGTCTGGTATTCCTGATCGAGAGCTGCCAGTTTTTCTTCGTAATCCTCGGCGTTCTGCTGATAAAGCCAGGAATGCTCCGGATCAACATCAGCAAGACTACTGGCAATGGTGTCGCAGAACAGAGACGCATTTTTCAAAGACAGCCAGACATGCTCATCGTATTCCAGATCATCATCGTGGGTATGCTCTTCTTCGTGAGTGTGACCATCTTCATCCTGCATCCCCTCTACAATCTCTTCCTCCTTCACCTGGTCTCCCAACACGTCCATCAGGTTGATTGCTTTTCGGTCTGGGTTTCCGGCGCCCTTCAATGCATCGGCAACCCAGGAATCAGACTCACCGCCTACATAAATAAACAGGTCACAGGTGGATACCTTCAAAATATCTTCCATGGTAGGCTGGAAACTATGCATGTCTGTTCCGTTACCCAAAAGCAGGGTAAGATCCACATTCTCGGCCTGGTCACCCAGGATTTCCTTTACCCAGTCGTATTCTGGAAAAATAGTGGCTACAATCTGAAGCTTCTGACTATCTGAGCTGGCATTTTCCTGTTCGCTGCCATTTACCCCGCTCTGGCTTTCCGCCACACTGGAATTGTCAGTTTCTGCCGCCGCACCTGCACCGCAGCCTGCAAGAAGGCAGGCAGTACCTATTGTGGCAACTGGCATGAGCAGCCTTTTGAATTTATTTTTTAATTTGTACATGTTCAACCTCATTATTTTCCTCTACACTCCTCACAGATTCCATAAAACACCGTCCTGGTAAAATCCCACTGAAATCCATGGTCTGCCAGCATATGCTCGCCCAGATGTGTCATCTCCTCACATTCCAGATGAATCACCTTTCCACACTTCTCGCATTTGCAATGAAAGCATATATGTTTATGACAATGCTCATCATGTCCCAGATACTCGAAGCATGCACTGCTGGTGCCGTCTACCACATATTTGGCAACCAGTCCCTGCTCCACCATCCGGTCAAGCTGGCGGTACACCGTTGTGGTTCCGATAGAAATCCCCTGACTTTTAAAGTATTTACATATATCGCTGACTGTAACATGTTTTCCTTCCATAGAGCACAGATAATTCTCCAGCTCTGTAATCTGTCTGGTACGATATTGTGCTTTTTCGCTCATTTCCCGCGCCTCCAATTTGAAAATCATTTTCATATTATAGCAGATTCTTTTTCAAAGTCAATATGAAAATCGTTTTCATTTTTATCATTCCGTATTTTTTATAGTGCAATCCAAAATTCTCTTGTTTCTGCAGCACACAAGTGCTATTCTTATTCACAAAACAGACATGCCATCTATCGGTGACATCACTATATATGAAAGTTTACGTTTCTAAAGGAGCCTGACATCATGGAAAATATAAGTTATGGAAAAATTGTTCTGATCGGCGCAGGTCATGTAGGATCTGCAATTCTGGACTCTCTTCTGCGAATGAATCTTGCAGATGAGATCGTTGTCATAAACAGAAATGAAAAAAAAGCATTGGGAGTCGTACTGGATGCCAGCCACACCACCGCCTTTGCATACAGTGCCAACGCAAACATCCGGGTGGGTACCTACGAGGACTGTAAAGACGCCCAAATTATCATCAACACCGCAGGTCCCAGCATTCAGCCGGGTAACTCCCGTGACCGCATGGTGCTGCTGCAGACCAATGTACAGGTGATGAAGGAGATCATGACACAGATTACCACTTACACCCGTTCTGCCATTATTATCAATGTTTCAAATCCAATGGACATTCTTACTTATATTGCACAGAAGGAATTCAACTATCCCCGAAATCTTCTGATCGGTACCGGTACTCTTCTGGACACCGCCCGCTTCAATAAAATGCTTGCCGACCTGTGCGGTGTAGATGCCAAAAATGTCACCGGATTCGTTCTGGGCGAACACGGCGGCACAAGCTTTATCCCATGGAATGCGGTTAATATTGTAGGAATTCCTTTCCATGATTTTCAGAAGCAGTTTGGTCTGAAAGAGCCTGTTGACTGTGAAAAGCTGCTTCACGAGGTGAAGGTCAGCGGTCTGGACATTGTAGAACTGAAGGGCTACACAAGCTCCGGCATCGCCCTCAGCGTCTGCCGTCTTGTAGGAGCCATTATGCGAAATGAACGTGCCGTTGTACCGGCTTCCGTTGTTCTGGAAGGGGAATACGGATTAGAAGGAATCGCAATGAGCCTTCCATGCGTTATTTCACGAAATGGCGTGGAACGCACACTGCAGATTCCGCTGGATAAAGAGGGTGAGAAAAATCTTAAGATCTGCTACGAGTATCTCCGTAATGTAATCGAGAGTATTTCCTGACACCATAAATAATAAAAGCTTACTACAACTTAGACATTTATTTTTTCAATGTCTAAATCGCAGTAAGCTTTTTTACTTATAAAGCATACATAAAGTTAATCCCCATAAAAATGGTAAAAACATTCCTGTTATCTCTTGCACCCACTTGCAATGGCGTGTACCGGACATGCCTGCTTACACCGTCCGCAACGGATACATTCCGGACTGTTGGGGTTTTCCACAGGGTTGACCACCATCTGGCAAGCCTTTGCACATTTTCCACAGTGAACGCATTTTTTCATATCTACACGGTAGCGGTAAATGGAAACCTTATTGAATACGGAATAAAATGCGCCAAGCGGACAAATATAACGGCAAAATGGTCTGTAAATAATAATGGAAAGAACAATTGTCACGATCAGAATTGTATTTTTCCATATGTACAGCCAGCCAATGGCACCGCGCATAGCCTTGTTCAAAAGTACCAGCGGCAATCCGCCCTCCAAAGTTCCGGCCGGACAGATCAGCTTACAGAAATAGGGTGCTCCCTGGCCCATTATATCTGTGAGAAACAGGGGAAGCAGAATTACAAACACCAGAAAAACCACGTATTTCAGCTTTCGAAGAAGTTTGTCTCCTTTGAAAGTACGAATTTTCTTTGGAAAAGGAATCTTATTCAGCAGATCCTGGATCAGTCCAAACGGACAGAGAAATCCGCACACCAGTCTTCCCAGGATCGCTCCTACGAAAATCAGAAATCCGATTACGTAGTAGGCAAATTTAAAGTTCCAGCTTCCAACCACGGCCTGTAAGGATCCAATTGGACAGGCTCCTGCTGCCCCGGGACATGAATAGCAGTTCAGTCCCGGAACACAGGCATTTTTCAGCTTTCCTGTATATATTTTTCCAGTTACAAATCCGGATATATGGGAATTTGTAAGTGCCGCCCAGAGTGCCTGTATGGTATGTCTGGGCCAGTTTTTTATGTTCATTTTCTTATCATCCAATTCCAATACACTCCATACAGATATTTACAGCTTTTGTAAAAACAACTTCCATTTCACCCCGGTAAATACCAAAGGCCATCATCAGAATCCCCACCGCTGCAAGGGCGATTCCTGTCCATTTGGACTGAGTGATTTTATTTATATAATTTTTCATCCTACATTCCCTAACCACTTTTTATTTTCCGGAATTAATTTTTTCCAGTGCATCCTCTACAGCTGTTTTCCAGTCTTCCAGATTTCTGCTGCCCATGATCGGATCTCCTACAATGTTTCCATCTTTATCTACAAAGAAGGATTCCGGGAAGCTGCTGAGACCGCTGATACGTCCATTCATGTTTCCTGCATCCGGAATCAGAAGAGGATAGGTAACTCCTGTTTTTTCCTTGAGAATCTGCGCTTTTTTCACAGTATCTTCATCTGTAGTTCCGTCCTCTCCTACAGAATCGATAACCATTCCAACTACGCCCACACCCTTTTCCTTCATCTCCTGATAAAGCTTGTCAAGGTCTGGCATTTCATTTACACATGGAGAGCACCAGGTTGTAAAGCAGTTTACAAGAGTCAGGTCATAGTCACTGAATACTTTTTCTGTATAGGCATTTCCATCAATATCCGTTGTCTCAAATGCGCCTACATTTCCTGCATCCGGGTTGGCATTTTCTGCAGGCATATCAAATACAGATTTGCTTGGATCAAAAGCTGTCATTTCTGTGATCGTAGTCTCAATTTTTTCGATCTCGTCTGTCAGGTCAGACTCTGCATCTTTATTAATGCTGAGATAGTACTTATAATTTCCATCCTCACTTGTTCCCAGCTCTTTGTGCTCATTGCAGCCTGTGATAGAATCCAGATCATCGATCACATCCTTGCTGTAAACGCCAAGTGTGCCAACTCTTTCGATGCTCTTGAGCCAGTCCTCATAGCCGGTCCCAAGAAGGTTTACATCTTCGTTTTTCTGCTCCTCAGTAAGCTTATTCCAGTGGAAAAAGGCATACTTGAAGCCAGTACTGTCATCATTCCATTCTTCCTCTGTGATCATAAGCATATCGGAGTTTTCGATCTGTTTCTTCAGTTCTTCCGGAAGGACTGCCTTTAAGCCAAGGAATGGGAAATCGTAGGAATCCTGCACCTTCATATTAATATCTGCTGCTTTTACTGTTTTTTTCACAGGTGTGCCATCTTCAGAGAAAACAGCTGTCTCAGAACCATCACCGGCTACCACTGCGCCAGCTTCGTCTGCAGAAACGGCTGCTCCGGCCTCATCTGCAGAAACTGCTGCGCCAGCTGCATCCGCAGGTACGCTCATGCCTGCTGCATCTGCCGGAACTGCCATGCCAGCTTCTTCTGCTGATACGCTTTCAGCCTTAATCATAACCGGATTGAAAGATGTTGCTGTCAGAACTCCTGCTGCCAGAATTGCCATAAGTCTTTTTTTATTCATCATTTTTAATTTTCCTTTCAGCGTTTTTTATTTGTCTGAACGTATTTTAACATCTTTCCTATAAAATCTGTGTTAAGATTTTTATTTTTTTCAAAATATGATAATATTTAAATTATAAATACTCTCTTTTTTGCGAGTATCTGATCTGCGCAAAATCATATTACGAAAGGAGCAGTTATGCACATTTTAATTATAGAAGACGAAGAGCAGCTCTGCCGCTCTGTTGCGGAGGGACTTCGCATAGATGGTTATGAAACAGATATCTGTTTCGATGGAGACGAAGGGCTTTGCCTGTGTATGACAGAAAATTATGACCTGATCCTGCTGGATCTGAATCTTCCCGGCACGGACGGTCTGGAAATTCTCCGCCAGTTCCGGGAACACAATACCAATACCCCGGTTCTGATCCTGTCTGCCCGTGATCAGATTGAAGATAAAGTAAACGGTCTGGATCTGGGAGCCAATGATTATCTTACCAAACCCTTTCACTTTCAGGAGCTGGAAGCCAGAATCCGAAGCCTTACCCGGCGGAAATTTGTTCAGGAGGATGTATGCCTGAAATGGAATCAGCTTACCTTTGATACCAGAACAAGAGAAACCTCTGTAAATGGAGTGCCGATTTCCCTTACCAGAAAAGAAAGCAGCCTTCTGGAATATTTCCTGCTCCATCAGAACCGTGTAATTTCACCGGAAGAAATGATTGAACATATTTGGGACGGAAGCGTAAATACCTTCAGCAATTCCATCCGTGTGCACATTTCATCTCTTAGAAAAAAACTAAAGGCTGCAATTGGATTTGACCCTATTCAGAATAAAATAGGCCAGGGCTATATATTGGAGGAATACAGATGATAAAAAAACGTTTCCACACCTCACTTCAGCTGAAACTCACTTTATTGCTGTCCTTACTGATGATTGTCTCCTGTGTTCTTATGTACTTCTTCATCAGCCATTCTGCCGTATCGGGAATGGACGGATTGCAGAATTATATGATCAAGGTGGACCCACAGGATGGCGATTCACCAATTACCTTTAATGTAGATCCCAAAGCTCTTTTTCCTCAGTTCGAGCAGGAAATCCAGGAAACCAAAGAAGCTTTTCTTCTACGAAGTGTTATTGCAACCACGATCATTATTCTTCTTTCCAGTGTGTGTACTTATTTTCTTACGAAAAAGACCCTTACGCCACTGCAGAAGCTAACCAGTGAAGTCAGTCAGATCCAGGCGCAGAACCTTTCCACCCAGCTGGCAGTTCCCAATTCAAAGGATGAAATTGCACAGCTGACCAGCTCTTTCAATGAAATGCTGGCCAGGCTGGACAATGCCTTTAGTACACAGAAACAGTTTTCTGCAAATGCCGCTCATGAGCTACGGACACCACTAGCAGTCTTGCAGACCAACCTGGAAGTTTTTGAGAAAAAGCAGAAACCGGAAATGGTTGAATACCAACAGCTTTTCACTATGATCAAGGAACAGACCGCAAGGCTTTCCCAGCTGGTGGGAACCCTTCTTGACATGACGAATCTGAAGTCTGTTCCACGAACAGACCATGTTTCACTGGAAGAGCTTGTAGATGAGGTTTTCTGCGACCTGGACCCAGTTGCAGAAAAAGCAGGAATTTCCATTCATTTTGATGACAGCTCCAGTCAGGATTTGCATACTGATGTCCACACGCCTGATGCATCTGCACTTAATAACAATATTCGCAATATCACAGGCAGTTATGTACTTCTTTATCGTGCAGTCTACAATCTTGTGGAAAATGCCATTAAATACAACCGTCCCAATGGCTCTGTCACAGTTTCGGTGAAGGAGAAAAACGGTCAGGCTATGATCCTGGTAAAAGACACCGGCATTGGCATTTCACCTGAAAATCAGAAAAAAATCTTTGATCCTTTTTTCCGTGTAGACAAGTCCCGCAGCCGGGCTATGGGCGGTGCCGGACTGGGGCTGGCGCTGGTTGACTCCATTGCCAAAGAGCACGGGGGAATCGTAAAGGTGCTGGAAAGCAGCGAAACAGGGAGCACGATAGCGCTTATGCTGCCGATGGATAATTCCTAAATACAGTTTTTCACATATATGTCTTGCCACATGATTTAATTCTTGTGGCAAGACATCTGTTTTCCCCTCTATTTCTTCCCTTCTTTTTCCTTTGACAGTGAATGTCCATATATCTTCTTATAAAGATTATAAAGATAATGCCAGTCCGAATATCCAACCAGTTCTGCAATTTCATATATTTTCAGATCACTGTTCAGATAAAGATTTCTGGCCTGTTCCATTCTCTGTTTGGTAATATAATCTACAAATTTAACTCCTGTACTTTCCTTGAAAATTTTGCTGAAATAGTTTTTACTCACACCAATTTTTTCAGCTACCATCTGCAGAGAAAGCTCTTTATTCCCAAGATTTTCACCAATATAATTCAGTGCCTGTACCATCTCTCTTTTCATTGAACCGGAAATATCCAGTGCGCTGGAAAAACGAATCTTGTTTACTTCAGAATCTGCTGTTGCACATAGCTCCACCGCCAGAGCATAGCTTCGATTCAAAGCTTCTGCTCCCTGCGCCAGATTACTGATACCAGCTACAGCTTCAATCTGATAATACAACTTCAGAAACGTAAATCCTGAATTCAGCTTGTTATAAATTCCATCAAAACAACTATTTTGCTCAAGAATTTCTGTTTTGCAGCAGATAATTGCATATTCTTTGTAATTAATCCGATAGAGAAAACACTCATACTCCGTTCCCATAACCTCTTCCAGCACGTTTCCGATAGAAAACTGCATAAGACTCAAGTCGTCACCAAACACTCTCACTAGACAATCCTGATATTTCGTCAACCGGACACTGACAATTGCATACTCCGTTGTCTCTAATTCCCGCCACTGCTCCTCTGAAATTCCGTATCTCTCCCTGGAAACTTTTTCTCCCTGAAGAAATCTTTCCAACATTTCTTTTTTAGAAATAGTCTGAACTGCCTTTTTCTTTGTTTCTTTTTTCTTTTCCAGAACTCTTTGTACTGACTCCAAAATGTCTGTTGGCATCATAGTTGGTTTAAACAGGTAATCCTCTGCACCAAGCTGCATGGCACTGCGCACAAGTTCAAACTCATTAAAGCTGCTAAGAACAATTGCTGCCGGAGACCAGCCATTCTGATAAACCTTTTCCAACAGCTCCAGACCTGTCATTGACGGCATACGAATGTCTGTCATCAACACATCTACTGTACGTTTTTCCATAAAATCCAGTGCTTCTTTTCCGCTGGATACCTGATGAACTTCAACCCCATGCTCGGCCCACGGAATCGTATTTGCCACGGCCTGTCTTGCATAGGCTTCATCGTCTACGATCAGTAAGACTTTCATCTGCTGCTTTTCCTCCCTCAACAATCGGAAATACTATTGTCACACGGGTTCCTTCTCCTATTACACTGTAAATCTGCATTTCTGATTCTGTTCCAAAATTAAGCTCCAGTCTGTCTTTTATATTATTCAGGCCTATTCCCGTAAGTTTGTCAAAGCCTTCATACTGAAAACCACGGCCATTGTCATACACGGAAATCTTCATATGTCCCTTATTTTTCTTACATGTAACTGTAATCACATTTCCCTCTCCGCTATTGTCGAAAGCATGAATCAATGCATTTTCCACAATTGGCTGCAACAGCATTTTCAGCACCAGGCACTCTCTGCAGTCATCTTCAATCTGATATTTGACAACAACACTGCTGCCATACCGCATGTTCTGAATATAAATATAGTCCTCAATAAACTGAATCTCTTCTCTAAGTGCGACCATATCCAGGGTGTTTTTACAGCTGTATTCCAGAATTTTTGTCAGCGCCACAATGCTGTTGGCAATATCCATCTGACTCTGGGAAATGGCCTGCCACTTAATGGTATTTAAAGTGTTATAAAGAAAATGGGAATTGATCTTTGCATTTAACGCCATCATTTCCATTCTGGTTTTTTCATGCTCTTTCTGAATATTTTCTTTCATCAGAACATCCACTTCCTGAATCATGGTGTTAAAGCTTTCCACTAATTCTGCCAGATCTTTGTTATCTGGCTTTTCTACCTGAATATTAAAATTTCCCTGACTGACTTTTCCCATACTTTTGATCAGGCCTGCAATGGGCTTTGTTATGCTGTGGGATAAGCTGAGAGACAATCCGAGAGCACATAACAGGCAGATTACAAATACCAGAAGCCAGGTATTCTGAATCTTTCCCAGCTCCTCCCGAAACATAACATCACTGTTCACCTGGATCAGATACCACTTTTTATTAAACAGGGCAACCTTTTTGATCAGACTCTGTTCTCCATTATTTTCTTTTTTATAATCTGCGTTGACTTTCTCCCAAAGACCACCCAGATTATAACTTCCGTAAACAACATTACTGGCCTTTTTCCCTATATCTGCGGAATCAGGAGCATAAATCAGATAATCGTTTTCATCTACAATAAATGAAAAATCACTCTGGGTCATTTCCAGCAATTCCACTGACTTTCTGATCTTTTCATAGGGAATATCCATCTGGATCAGTCCGATTGCACCACTTTGTGTATATCTGTTCAAATAAATCAGCAGACTGACCATATAGGGAGCTTTATCTCCATTTCCGCGGTATCTGTAAGCTGCCCTGTGAGGTGGGAGAATCACTGTTTTACCTTGCTGGTCCCTGGACAAAGGCTCTGCCAGCTCCTCTTTATAAACCTCTTCATTCCACTCGCTGTTGGAACTGAAACCATTTCCATCAAAATCCAATATATAAATATTGTCTATAGTATCATTTGAGATGCAGATATTTGTAAGCTGAGATGTTATTTTCCGATACAAAAGCAAACGGTCATATGTACTTTTTTCCGAATAATTTTCAAATTCAGAAGACAAAACTGCAAGCCCCAATACCTGATCCGATACCGTATCAATCTGACGCAGAATATTATTCACATTGGCAGTCATATTTTTACGGTTGTTTTCCTGAAATATGGCCACCTTTTCACGATAAAACTCTCTTGTATAGTTATAATAAAAACCCAGAATGATCAAACTAGACAAAACAGGCGTAACTAACATCGCAATTGCCATTTTCTTTTGTATGGAAATTGTTTTAAATTTGCCAATCCATTTTCTCATTCCGGGTCACCTTCCCTTTTTATGTTATTATTGTCAGAAATTCCCGTCTTTTATTATAACATGACAGGACAAATCATAAAATTCTTTTTCCAGATTCTTTTTTACCTTTTCTAAATCCTCCCAGTCATCACCATACCGGCCAGATGTGGTCAGTATCTTTATTTTATTCTCTCTTACCACCAGAATACAATTGAAGTACAGCTTTCCCTGATTTGTTACCCACAAAAGGTAGGTACCATCTTCCTGAATCCATTTCTTCAATGGCTGGAAAATATGCCTGGGAAAATCACTTCTCCGGATCACCTGTATTCCATCTGTTTCTTCCAGTGCCCGATATTGATATTCCAGATAATCATCAATATCCCAGTCATAAACCTCTTCCGTCTGTAGCTTTTTATCGTAACAATCCATTGCAGCTTCTGTATAAATCCTTACTTCATCTATCTCTGGAAAAGCCTCTAATAATCTTTTCGGCTGCTCCAGGGACTTTGAATCCAGCATAACCTTTTCGCCATTCTGGGTAACAGCCCGAAATCCCTCTGCCTTTTGCAAAATATGAAGAATCTTTACAGGAGGACAATACAGATCCAGAATCTCCTGAAGATGAGTCCAAAGCTCTGGTTTTAGGCATTCTGCGGATATATTTTTATCAACCATTTCAGTGCTCCTCCTTTTTTACTTTCCAGATTTGAATTTCAAATGGACGAAGTGTCACATTGAAACAATCAGTTACTGTTTTATTAGCATGGCTTTGCATATCTGTAAATTTTCGTCTTCCCCGGAAATCTATCGACGCTTCTTTGGACTTTTCTGAAGTATTTGCCACAAAAATTATGATGGCATTATCACATTCTCTTCTGTAAACAGCCAATTCACAATTTGTACTGCTGTACTCTGATTTTGGAAGATCTTCCAATAATAGATCTTTCGGATTTACCACCGTTTTTACTGTGCTTTCCTCTTTTAATAAGGTACACCCGTTCCCCCGCCTGTCAATTTCCGGTACAGATGGTCCCAGATATAGCTGTTTTCCTGAAAGTCTGGAAAAATCCAGCAATTTTTTCTGGATCCATGGCTCCATAAAATTATAGGAAGCTGCAAAAACAACATCATACTGAGCCAGCTTTTCCGGTGTAACATAGCAATCAGACATATCATATTCAAACCCATTCTGATCAAGGGTTTCCATAATTTCCTGTACCCACATTTCCCTGTCATATCCGCCAGTACAGCTGTCTATATTCAGTTTTCCGGCATAAGCTTCAGCTTTCCACAGGCTTCCTGGTATGTCTGTTCCTTTTATGAAACAGTTGGAGGAAAACATATTTCGGTTTCTCGTGGACACAAGAGCCCGCAAACGACCCATATCATAATTTTTCAATACAAGAATTCTGGCATTTCTACTATATGTATTTAACTCTGAATCCTTCAACAGACTTAGCAAATCCAGAAACATTTTGTACCATTTCTCCCGGATAGTGCCATCATTTCGAAGCGGGCATCCAGTCCAACGGTCACGGTCAGCAAGCATATAAAAGTTTACTGCCTTCATTCCATTCATAAACGCATACAAATAGCCAAACCTTTCCTCTTCCGGACTAAGCAGCTGTTCCCTGTCAAACCAGGAGCCGGAACCAAATTCAGGTACAAATGGAAGTTTACTGCTTCCTGCAAGATAACGGATTCTTTCCTTCAGCATTGAAGTATCACCTGGGTCCGGATATGCGTCAATTCCGGCTACTGAGAGACCTGGAAGCGCCTCATCACGCTGCACGGAAATTGGTGTGTAATTCTGGTAAGCACAATTATGAAAAATGGGAATCGGAAGTTCAAGCTCTTCCAGAATCTCAACCATTTTTCGCAAAGCTTCCAGGATCTGATATTCTTTGTATTCCAGCCAGTCAAAATAATACTCCAGATTTTCATCTTTCTCCTGGTAGCCTGCAGGAGGACATATTTCTTCAAATTTCTTATACTTGGAATGATAAGTTTTATTCAGCTTCTCAATTTCCTTATATTTTTCTTCCAGAAATCTGTAATATTGCTGAACCGATTCCTCAGAATAGTCCATAATATATGGCTGATCTCTGAAAAAATTACAAGTCTCATTATCTGCCTGAATTGCAACGATTCCGCCTTTCGGATAGCAATGTTTTTTCAGAATTTCTGCAAAACTTTTGAAATAGTGTCTTGTCTCCTCATACAGTTTTGAGCTTGCATAGGATGGAATGGGAAATGCACCTGTTACATAAGGATATACTACAGAAGTACCCAGCGGTGTCTTTGCCTGTATTTCCGGCATTCTGAGAAGCCACTGTGGATAACCAAACCAGGTCATCTCCGCATTGATATGGGGTCCCGGCCTTACGATTACATACAGTCCAACTTTTTCGCAAATATCCAAAAATTTATTCAAATCTTTTCTCGGGTCTTTTTTCCCATAATCAAACTCATTTCTCTCCGGCTCATGTACCCCCCATGGAATATATGTTTCTACAATAGAAAATCCCATATTCTTTGCATTGATCAGCGCTGTTTCCCATGTTTCAGGAGCCATTCTCCAATAATGGATGGAGCCGCTATACAACGGAATTTCTTTTCCTTCTTTCTCTGACTGAGAACCTTCCAGATAAATTCCATTTTGTGTAAATCTTACATTTTTCTTCATATCAGTACCATTATCCTTTCACTGCACCTGCTGTCATTCCGGCAATAACCTGTTTCTGGAAAAGCAGATACATAATAACAACCGGAACTATGGAAATTACAAATCCGGCACACAGGAGACCATATCGTGTAGCATAGGAACCCTTTAATGCAGAAATCGCAAGAGATAAAGTTTTCTTTTGCGGAGATGAAATCAGAACAAGTCCCATAAGTAGATCGTTCCAACAGTTCAAAAACGCCAGAGTGGCAACCGTAGCAATTCCAGGCTTTGCAATTGGGAAAATAATGCGTAGGAAAATCTGACTTCTGGAACATCCGTCAATCGTAGCAGCCTCATCCATTTCTCTTGGAATGCTATCAAAAAATCCATTCATGATATACATGCTAAGAGATATATTAATTGCCGTGTACATCAGAACTAGTGAAAATAAATTATCTGTTAATCCGATTTTTTTGAAAATCAGCACAGACGGAATCAAAAGTGCATGGATTGGAATCATAATTCCCAGTGAAAAATATGTGGAAAGGAATCTATTTTTCCATACCCTGGTAAGAATATAGCAACCCATAGATGTAATAATGATCAAAATTACCAGTGTAGTAAGGCAAACGATCATACTATTAAAAAAATTTCGGCCTACATCCGCACCAGCCCACACTTCTTTATAATTTTCAAAAGCAATTTTTACTGGCAATCCAAACGGATCTCCAAAAATAGAATTATTATCTTTAAAAGAAGAAATCAGCACCCATATAAACGGATATAACGATACAATCGCTACCAGTATCAGAAACAAATATTTAATCACAGTCGTTACCTGATATTTCCAGGATTTACGAAAAAATCTCATGGCTCCTCCTATCTTTTCTCCCGCCAGGCAGAAATTGTATTAAATAATACGGTAATTACAAGAGACAGCAATACAATTGTCACTGTAATCGCACTTCCAGTTCCAAAATCTGAGTTTACAAATGCTGTTTTATACATGTAAACTCCAAGATATGCTGACCGCACACCAGGTCCGCCTCCTGTCATGATCCAGGAATGTTCAAAGGCTTTCAGAGAACCTGTCACACACAGAATTACACATATATTTGTGAAATTCGCGATTTCAGGCAATACAACATGAAAAAATGTCTGAGTTCTGTTTGCCCCATCAATCTGTGCACTCTCAGAAAGCTCTTCTGGCATGGACTGCAGCGCTCCTAAAAATATTGTTACGTAAAGTCCAATGTACTGCCAGACCTGAGGTACCATTACCGCATATAAAAGTGTATGAATATTGGAAAGCCAGTTTGTTGCAAATCTTCCCAGACCAATTGCCTCCAGAACTTTGTTGAATATGCCAATCTCACTGTTGTAAAAAAGAGAAAACATCAGGGAAATAGCCACTGGCGCGATAACAACTGGAAGGAAAAAAATCGTACGGAATATTTTCATACCTTTTATTTTTGAATATAAAAGGTATGCAAGAAGAAGTCCTACCGGAATTTGTATACATAAACTGATCACAACCAATTTGATGGTATTCCAGAAAGTGATCCAGTAATCACTATTTGAAAATAGTGCTTTGAAATTATCTAAACCAACAAAAACCTTTTCCGTTACTCCGTTCCAGCTTGTCAGACTGTAATACGCAGACTGAACCAGCGGAACAAACAGAAATATGGTATAAATCAAAAATACTGGAAGTAAAAATCCTATGCACACAGGAACTTTTTTGTATTTATTATTCATAATGCCTCCTCATTTATACTGCAGTGCCTGAAGATATCATGTACTTTTGGGCATAAAAAGGCTGCCGCTTTTGATCATTCCTTCGCGGCAGCCTTTTATCAACATTACTTATCCGTTAAAGCAGCTACCGTTTATTTATCTTTATCCAGTACTGCCTGTACCTTATCGACGAATTCCTGTCCGGTCAGTGCATTGATAAACAGCTCATCAAGACTGGAATCCATCATGGTAATTGCTTCTGCGCTTGGCATTGTAGTATAGTGAACCTGAACAAGAGTTTTATCAGCCGAATAATCAAGTGTTTTCTGCATGATCAGTTTCTGGGAGTCTTTGTTAACTTCTACTTTCTTGCATGGGATCATTCCACTCTCTGTAAGAGATTCTGTTAACTCATCAGAAGCAAGCATATCGCATACTTTCAGGATAGCATCATGTTTTTCCGGATCCTCATAGGAAGCTTTGTTGATCATAAATCCATATACAGTAAATCCTGTCTCAATTGTTGCCGGATCAATTGTTGCACCTGGCATCTGCGGGATTGGAATAATGTCACTGCATTCCTGAATATCATCCGGAATTGACTCATACATCCATGGATAGGTATAAGTCATAGCTGCTTTTCCATCTGTATAAAGCTGAAGGCTTGCAGACCAGCCACCGTTTGCCATTGTATCTTCCGGAAACAGCTTGTTGTCAATCATATCAAGAAGAGTATCTGCAACCTTTACTGCATTGTCAGTGTTGAAGTTTCCACCAGAAGCAAGTGCTGCAATCTCATCTGCGCCGCCTTCATACTGATTGTAGAGTTCACTGTAGAAGAACTCTGAAGGTGTTCCACCGTTGCTTCCGATTGCCATTGGAATAATTCCATTTTCATTAAATACTTTTCCGACCTCTAACAACTCATCGTAAGTTGTGGGGTATTCCAGATTATACTGCTCAAAAAGAGTTTTGTTTGCCAGGAGAACACCTCTTGTGGATTCAATCGGAATACCGTAAGCATTTCCATCTCCTGCAATATAGTAATCAAATGCTCCATCATCAAAATCTTCTTTTGTTACGCTTTCACTATCTGCAAAGTAATCATCTACATTAAGAAGTAATCCAGCGTCAACCATATCTTTCATCATACCGCCGCCCCAGTATGTAAATACATCTGGAAGATCTCCGGATGCTGTCTGGGTTTTGATCTTCGTCTTGTAATCCTCAGTGCTGTATGTCTGAAGGGTAATGTCCATTGTATCAGCATTTTCTTCCTGGAATTTCTGGAAAACAGGATAGAAATAATCGTATTTAGAATCGCCTTCGCCCCAGTTTGTAGCCACAACAACGGAAACCTTATCATCAGCTTTAACTTCCTGTCCACCATAAACAGCCAGACCGCCCGCACACATAACAGCTGCCATACTTAAAGAAACAAGTTTTTTTCCTTTCATTCTACTATAACCTCCCTGAAATTTTCGTTCTTCTTTTTTTGCGTTTTCTATTTGAGATTTACCGGTATCTCTCTTTGATGTACTTATTATTACAGAAAATTGAGTTTTTTGAAATACGAATATTTTCCTTGAAATGTTATAGATTCTTACACTTTGTATGATTTTTTCTACAAAAATAGCCAGGGATGAGGCTTTTTGTAGTGACTATCCCTGGCTTTTTTGACATCTTATTAATATTTACAATAGGTCTATAGATCAGCTTACTTTCTGGCAACTGCTTTGTTTTACCCTTTTAATGGAATCTCATATTCCAAAACTATATTTCATAATCCGAAAACGGCACTGGTTCCGCAGACACGTCATAGAAATGCCACCATTCGCATTCGTACGCCAAAAATCCAACAGATTCCATTACTTTTTTCAGATATTCACCATTTCTTCTTCCGATTTTTGAATGACCGGCAAAGTTCAGGGCTGCGCGTTCGTCCATGGTGTCAAATGGAGATGGCATTTCGATTTCGTTGCCTTCTTTATCAGTTAGTGTGACGTCAACACACATTCCGTTCATATGAGTAGGACGGAATTTCTTAATTTTCGTCATATCCGGCGGACGGGCAATGAAATCATCATTTGGCATGATCTCCCAGAACCGCTTCTGCGCACGAATTGGACGATAAGCGTCCCAGATTTTCACCCGATAGCCATCTTTTTCGAAAATTTCCTTCGCTTTTATCAGAATCTGCGCTGTGTGCTCATCCAGCCAGCAATCCGCTGACTGGTACACCTGCACGCCAGTGAAATTATCCGGCGTGGCATATTTCAGGTCGATGATGAAATCGGAAGACAGGTCCGTAAGTTTAATTAAGTTTCCTTTTCTTTCCATTAGACTTACCTTTTCTAAATATCAAACACACTCTAGAACCCAATTCCAGTTGCAATTCCCAACAAAATCGCCTGTGTCACAAACAAGATCAGAAACAGCGGCGTAAACCACTTATACCATTTCTGCAGGGAAATTCCACCCAGGCCACAGATGATAACGATATCTGCCGTCGGCCAGAAAATATTGGAAAGTCCGTCGCCAAACTGGAATGCAAGAACTGCTGTCTGTCTGCTCACACCAATAATATCTGCCAGCTGTGCCATGATCGGCATGGTTGCAGAAGCCTGACCTGTTGCAGACGGAATGAAGAAGTTGATCAGCGTCTGTACTACGAGCATTACCTGTGCAGAAACTGCATGAGGCGCATTTTTCAGCACGTTTGACAAACCGTAGATAACCGTATCCATAATCTGCGCATCTTGCATAACAACTGTGATAGCCTTCGCAATACCAGTAAGGATACATCCCCACATTGCAGTCTTTGCGCTGTCAATAAACTCACTGCACCATTTATTCGGAGACCACTTACAGATTGCTGCAGCAATCATGGACATAAGAAGGAACAAGCCACAAAGCTGCGGGAAATCCCATCCCCATTTGATCAGACCCAGCATAAGAACAACCAGCACTACAAGAACATCCAGAAGAACCAGACCATCTTTTAAGGTAAAGCTGTATTCATTTAACTCATCTCTGTCAAAGGCATGAATGTTTTTTTCACCAAATACAACGGATGCACCTGGATTTTTCTTAATTTTCCGCCCGTAAACCATTACATAGATAATGGAAATTGCCATGAAGATCACGAAGCAGATCGCACGGTATCCGGTTCCGGAATAAAGCTCTACACCTGAAATTGTCTGGGCAATTCCTACAGAATATGGATTCAGTGTCGCTCCCATAAATCCAACAAACTCTCCAACTGCAATAATGGCAAATCCGAACATTGCATCATATCCAAGAGCAACTCCCAGACCTACGATCAATGGATAAAATCCGTAGAATTCACTTGCCATACCAAACACGGAACCGCCCAGTCCGAAGATCATCATGATGATTGGAACAAGCAGAATTTCTTTTCCCTTCAGTTTCTTTAAAATGGTTCCGATTCCTGCATGGAAAGCACCTGTTTTCACCACAACACCGAAGGTTCCGCAGCAGCAGAGGATCATGAAGATTACATCAGCAGCCTCCACGCAGCCTCGATACAGTACACTGAAAAATCCAAGGAATCCGGTTGTGGTAACTTCGGATTTATCAATTGTATGATAAGTTCCATCAATAGCTACATTTCGAATTCTTCCATTGATGTTCATCTCCTGATAATCGTAGGTTCCGGATGGAATGATCCATGAAAGAATCGCCACCAGAAGTACAACGGATGCTACGATGATCAAGGTGTCTGGCATTGCCAGTTTTCTTTTTCTCTTTCCTGTCATAAATGACTCCCCCTTTAGATAGATGGATTATAAAAACTATTCGCTTTGCCTGAAGAGTTTTACACTTTTTTCTTATGCATACACCATACATTTATCCACTCCGCAAACAGCAATTATAAATTCATAATACACTGCATATACTATGGAGTCAATCAAAATTAACGTGTTAAAGCGTTATTTTTCAGACTAAGTTGACATATTGTTTCAAATTTATAGACAAATTCAACTAACATTCCAGTCAACACTGTAACGAGATTCGTATTTCAAATAATCAAAATGCCCCGCCGGGGAAATGATGAAGCTTCCCTTTGACGAGGCATTTAAAACCTTATATTGAACTTCTGGTTCACGTGTCTTTCTCTTCCTTTAAGACTACCGGATTATGTTTGAAACAGGCTCTATGTTATTATTTTAATGTAATCGTGTTATCCTTCAGATTATACCCGATCACATCATCCCAGTTTCTCCGAAGGACAATCTCTGCGGTGAGATTGGTATCATCATAAACAATAGACCACTGGGTATTACTGGTAACTTCCTCCTCTGACGGCTCCTGTGATGCGGCCTTCAAAGCCTCCCATGCAACATCACTGGTGTAAACTTCCTCATAGTCAAAAATAGCTTCCATTTTGTCATACCGCTCTTTTCCGTGACCGTAAATGCCATTCTTCTGATTCGGAAGGACTTTATCCTTATAGAGTCCAAAGAAATTCGTGATGGAACGAATTGGTGTGGCAACCATTTCTCTGGTTTCGCTTTCACAGTCATACTCCACTACTCTGCCATCACCGGAAGCATCTGTGATATAAAAGTGATAATCTCTGCCGCTTGTAGCAAACATGTCATACTGGTTCAGAAGCTCTACGGCTTCTTCTGTAGTTGCCGCGCGGTCCAGAATCAAACGGATCACAAGCGTGGTTCCGATCACCGGCCTGCCTGTATTCTGGTGAACCGGTTCGCTGTCCAAAGTAAGGACTGCAATAGATACCCCTTTTTCATTCATGCCGTCCAGGCAGATAAATGGTGCTGTTAATGTGGCAAGCTTTTTCTTCATACTCGCATCCGGAATATTTGCAGAGATATTATCCAATGCTGCGAAAGCCACGGATTTGTAACCACCCTTCGGTTCACAGTAAACCAGCATTGCGGAAGTATCCCGTTTGAAATCATAGTTTCTGCCCATCAGCACATTTCCGTCTGCTTCCTGCAGGGTAAAAGCACTGCAGCCAAAATCCGGTGCTTTAATATGTACTGGCAAGATAGGAAGTGCCTCTTTCACAATGGCATCAACAAAGCTCTGGTTATCTGTTATGCCGTATTCGATCAGCCGATCCAGATCATAATCATATTTCACATCCATACGATACAAATTGTATTCATCGTAATCTGTCACTTTCTGAATACTGCTTATGGTTTGAAAGCGACTCTCATACACTGAAATAAAACCACCCGCAGCCACTATCAGAAGCAAAAGAATCACTAGTAAAACCGTACGGATTATCTTATGTTTCTTCGATTGTGTCCTCATCTGCATACCCCCCTCCTGTAATATTTTTGATATAATCATTATACTGGATTAAATAATAGGTATGCAAGACAATTATTGGATATGACTTGTTTTTCTGTTGAATTAACCTGTTTTATTCATAACCTAACCCCTAACCATGGCGCGTTTAAAAACTGAAATCAAACGCGTTCTATGAATTTGGCTCACTACCTTATAAACAACAAAGAGCCGGATTTCTCCGACTCTTCGTTTAACTATTTCTGATTTATTTAATTTCATATTTTCAAAAACATTTTCCTGTTTCATTCCAAAACTTCATAAACTATTGTCTCATACGGTTTCATGCAGATTTCACCATTTGCAATTACATTATCATATAAGGACCGCATCTGCTTTTTCAGCACAATTTTTTGTTCTGAACCCATATAGTTCAGGACAAAGAAGTATTTCTTATTTCCTTTCACACGCTGAATGACTTCCACCTCCTGTGGAGCTTCAAGCATAGCCTGGAATGGTTCCAGAATTCCTGTGTATTCTAACAGCACCTTCATGCTTTCTCTGGAAAAAGTACTGCCAAAATGAATTGCATATCCCTTTCCTGTATTCTTTCTGATTACGGCTGGTTTTCCTGCGTAATAGCTATTGTCGTAGAAAGCCAGAGTTTCTCCCTCCTCTACAGGCTCCATAATGTCGTTAAATATTGGCATGTCAATCGTCTGACCGTCCCAGTTGGCGGTGACAGACGGCTCTGCTGGACTTGTGAATGTAAAATCTCTCACATCTGAACCAGTAATTTTCTGCAAAAGTCCGGGCTGCGGAAGCATAACACATTTGCCATTTTCCTGCTTATATCCGGAACGGCAGCCTATGATCAGGATTCCGCCATTTGCTACATATTCTTTAAGTAAAGCAGCTCTTTTTCCCGTCATAATAACAGGATGTGCATAGATGAGCACTGGATATTTCTGCAATTCCTTTATATCTGTATCCTCGCTCAGATATAACGTATTATATGGGGTGTGATAAATTTCAGAAGCAATGAAGATTTCTTCTGAGCTCTGCGCTTCCACCCTTCTATGCCATACATCCACATTCGTATCCCACATATTGTCGTAGTCTTTTAATACTCCAAATGCAGCTGTATAATCCGCTCCGCAAACTTCATCCAGACACTTTAATTTATTATAAAAGTCTTTTACCTCTGCCAGCTTACGGTTATCGCGATTGTCATAATCCAAAATTCCATGCCAGTACATTTCTGTACTAAAAGTACAGGTTCTCCACCTGAAAAAAGAAATATAATCTGCGCCATGGGCTACACTCTGCATTGCCCAAAGTGTAAGCTGACCAGGTCTTGGTGCCGGACCTTCCATTCTTGTAGTCCATCCACCTGCCCCAGACTGCTGTTCCATAATACCAAAATGAGGACATATGGAACGTACTTCCGTTAGATTTTTACTCCAATGACGGTCATTCAGGTCTTTCGCGGTCTTCGGATCTCTGTTCAACCCAAATGCAAAACTTGGATAGGAATCATATGTATAAACATCCAGGCATTCCTCTGCCATCTTGTGATTATCCAGATTCCAGAACATACCATTTGTGGTGATATAGTCTCCGTCTTTCTTATATTTCGAGATTATTTCTGCCTGCATTTTACAGAAAGAAATTGTACTTTCTGAAATAAAGCGGTAATAATCCAGCCTGAGATGTGGATTGCAACCATTATTTAACACCGGTCGCGGAACATAAATCTGCTCCCAGTCTGTATAGGTCTGATTCCAGAAAACAGTTCCCCATGCTTCGTTGAGGTTATCCAGAGTTTTATACTTTTCTTTCACAAAATTACGAAAGGCAACAGAATCTGCCTCTGAATAAAATTCATCCACCTCACAATTCAGTTCATTGTCAATCTGCCATCCCACAATTGCCGGATGTTTGCCGTAATGCTGCGCCAGCTTTTCTACGATCCTTGCAGATAATTCTCTATATTTTGGTGAATTGTAATTGTAATGTCTTCTGGCTCCATGACGATATGGAACTCCATCTTGACGGCAATTTAAAACTTCCGGGTATTTTTCCGTAAGCCACGCTGGTGGTGTGGCAGTAGGTGTTCCATAAATCACCTGCATTTCTTCCTGTTTACATAACTCCATAAATTCATCCCAGAAATCAAAGGTAAAAACGCCCTCTTCCGGCTCCACTTTGTTCCAGGCAAACTCTGCCACACGGATCACGGTAATCCCTGCCGCCTTCATTCTCTGTAAATCATCCTGCCACAGTTCTCTACTCCAATGCTCCGGATAATAACAGGTTCCCATGGTCATTTCTTTCCATTGAAAATTTTGTGGTTTTCTCATATTCTGCTCCTTTTTAATTCATTTCTTTTGAGACAAAGAGCCAGAATTCTCCGACTTTTCGCTTACTTTAATTCACTTTATTTTATTCCGTATTCTTCCATCAACTTTTCACAATATCCTGGATCATCCAACGCAAGTTGTAAGTCAGCCATTCGACCAGAAGCCAACAATGTTTTCGTTAAAGCAATCATTCTGGCTCTACCTTCTTCTCTACCTTTCTCTTCACCAACCTTCAATCCATCATCATAAATCATCTGACCTAATCTTGTCATCGCTACAACCTCCTTTATCTCTTCCAAATCACTTCCCTGCAAAAACTTATCCGCCATTGTATATAATATTGCTACGGTCTTTTCTGCGGTTACTCTGGTATCCTGTTTTGCAAGTAATATAGCTATTTTTATAGTATCTTTCCGATCTTGTTCGCTACTTATCAACGGTGTTAATGAGTTCAATATAATACGGACAGATATCCTCATACTCCCCATTTTTCAATCTGAATCCTCCCGGAATCACACCCAGCTGGCGAAATCCAACTCTCTCATAAAGATGTCTTGCATGAACATTGCCCGCCACAACTGCGTTAAACTGCAGTACACGGAAACCATGCACTTTTTCCTGGGCTACGCAATCTTTTACCAGCTTTTCTCCAATATGAAGTCCGCGGTTACCGTGGGATACGGCGTAGCTGGCGTTGCAGATGTGTCCGCAGCGGCCTACATTGTTCGGATGAAGAATATATAATCCCAAGACCTGTCCGTTCTCCCTGTTCTCGGCTACCGCCGTATAAGTCTGCGCTGCGAAAAACTCCGCGCCGGTTTTCTCATCCAAACATTCTTCCTGTGGAAATGCCACGCCATCTTCCACAACCTTATTCCAGATGCGGATCATAGCTGGAAGATCTTTTTCCTCGTATTTTCTTACGATAATTTTGTTTTCCATAATGGTTCTCCTCAATTTCAGCTTATCTATCAGTGTACTCTTCTCTTTTTGTTGAAAAATCTGGCGAAGTTTTATTTCCATACATTGCAAATTACTTACCGTGAATGGAGTAACCGACAGCGACTCCTTATAGCAACATAAAAGACCACCACTTTATCTTATGATATATTTTGTACCTCTTCCTCTGCCCTCAACTGTTATAATGCCTTTTTGTCCCATACTCTTCAGCAACTGCGTTGTCTTGGATTTTCCAAAAGGAACATATGGTGCAATTTCACTAATTGATTTCATCAAATTCTTGCTCAAAATTTTATATACAATTCTTTCATCTTCCGTTAAGTCCACATCTTTTTCAAAATTCGGGAGTACAATCTTAATAGAATTTTCTGATACTT
The DNA here is from genome assembly GCF_040914025.1 of Ruminococcus sp. RTP21484sp1_RTP21281st1_A8_RTP21281_210402. NCBI lineage: Bacteria > Bacillati > Bacillota > Clostridia > Eubacteriales > Oscillospiraceae > Ruminococcus > Ruminococcus sp. RTP21484sp1_RTP21281st1_A8_RTP21281_210402. The sequence goes on along the minus strand of NZ_JBCPGE010000015.1, from coordinate 62,068 downwards.
CAAAATCTGGTTTACTGAATCCATCTTCATATAGTTGTTTGATTCTCATAACTCCAGTTCCAAATATCTCAACAAACCCCAGCCGATAAAATACATTTGCAAGATTTCTATTTCTTAAAACAGATAATTTCCCAGCTAAATATTCCTCTTCTGTTATTCCAGATGGCAACCCGCCTGGAGAAACAATTTCTATCCTGTCATCAAACATTAAAATTCTGATTCTGGCCTCTATGTCCCAGGCTCTGTGGATCAACGCATTTGCAACCGCCTCTCTGAACGCAGCCTCTGGTATTTTTTCTACCTTTTTCCTGTCAGCCCCCTCAATTACTTCATATTGATAGTAATCTCTGAATATATCAATTGTCTTATCGTATACTTCAAGAATTGATATATTTTCAAAGGTTGCTCTCCTCTGAATAATGCTGATATTTTCGCCAAACTTCATAATGTCAATCCCTGGAAAATGGTTTTCGTCAGCCAGAAGACCTGCTGCATTATTATATCCATTCGTATTATTATATAAATTCAATGTTTTTAAAGTATCCTGATCAAAAGTCTCAAGCTGAATGCATTCTTTTAATTTATGATATAAGATTTCAAACGATAATTCCTGATCTTTGCACGGAAGCTCTTCAAATCTTATATTTTTCCCCTCCAGGATCAGTCTTGACAGTTCCAGCGTGTCTACTTCTATCGTAGCAGTATCGTTTCTTTTATACGCCTTGGATTTATACAAATAAGGCTTATGAACGCCACTTTTGACAACCAGTTTAATTATATGATCCTGCTGCACCTCAAGTGTATAGTCTGGTTGAGGGTAAATACTATCGTTAATTTTATTTTCAATATCCAGACATGATTGCTTTTCATCTGGTAACCCTTTGGCAACACCATTATCATCAACGCCAAAAAGAATCATGCCGCCATTGTAATTTGAAAAGGCACTAACAGTTTTCAAAAAAGTATTTGTGACAGTTTCTTTAAACTCCATTGTTCGTGTTTCCTTCATACGATTCAGCTCCTTTTCAATTATATTTCTATTATTATATGCAAAAACGCGCAAAAAAACAATCGTATTTTTTTACGATTGTTTTTTTGATTGATTTCAATTATTTCTATCATTATATCGAAGTAGCTTTATTGAGCCTCATCCCAGTAATCCTCCGCATCTCCATATTCGTCAAAATCATCTTCATGATCATAATAGAAATCCTCTGGATCATCATAATCATATACATCATATTCATCTTTTTTCTGTGACAATTTATTGTTGGAAGAGGATTTACTGCGTGACGAATATTTATTGGAAGAACTACTATAACTAGAAGAAGATTTCTGTACATATCGTATAAGGTCCGTAACTTTTCCATCCCGGCAGACTGCTCCATTTCTGTACGCGCCATCGCTTCCCTTCCACTTATACGTATTCTGCACTTTCACCTGTCCATTACTATCTCTGTAATTTTCTGACTCTTTTTTATCATAAAAACCCCAGATAGTACTTGTAATGTATTTCTCATCCATTCCTCTATACGGCTGATCTTGCTTGATTTTTTCTCGCTCTTTCTTTTCTTTCTCCTTCTTTAACCGCCGTTCTTCTGCTTCATTCTCCTTAGCTGCTGTTTCCCTGGCAATTTTCATTTCTTCTGCAAAATCTCCCGTATACATATCACCTTCATGAGGCAACTCCCACGTTATCCGATACTGCGTATGTATTGTTTCTCCATCGGCTACACTTTTACAATACTTTGCATAAACCAAAACATATTCCTTGTCCTTAAAGTTCTCTGGCAAATTCTCCAATAGCTCTACTGCGGTATTATAATCCTGCATCAGAATAGCATTCTCCGCCTTTTCATACTTCTCCAAATACTCCTCCTGCTGTCGTTGCAGTTCTTCCTGCTTACGTTTCTCTGCCTCAGCTTCCATATAAACTGAGACACCTATAACTGTAAATAGCGCAGCGAGAATAAGAAATGGGGTAATAGGTATTCTCTTCATTTTGAAGTCTCCCTCAGTTTTAATAGAATTATTACACCGTAAATGGATATTACAATTACAGCCTCATATTGCTTTAAACGTTATCATAATTCATCTAGCAGCTTTATAATATGAGTATTCATTTTATCATATGAATTCCAATTTTCCTCTCTGATATTAATCTTCACTCGCGAACAAATGTATTTTATAAGCCACATAATTTCTGATACACTTTTTCCGGTCTGTTCTTTGACCCATTTCTCTGTCACAGATACAATATTATGAGCGGCAATATTTCGTGTGTTTTGTTCCACTGTAACCAACTCTCTTGCTCGTTGTTTCAATAAGTCATCAGAACACTTCGCTTCTATTAAATTAACTAATTGAATAGAATATACTGGTCCAAAATTAAACCGAGAAAAATCACCTTGCAAAAGCGGCAATATTTCACTACTTTCCAGTTTTCTCTGATTCCACTGCTTAGCAGAATTCTTTCCCTTATAATAATCCGAAATGTTCACTTCACAATATTGCTCAATTACAGATTCCATTAGATCAACACCCAAAGGCGTAAACGCTCGAATAAAATCCGCATATTCTCCTCTTTTTAGCTTCAAATCCAAAATTAAAGTATATTCAAAGAGGGAGCGTTTAACATCATCTGTTTTCACTGGCGTAACAATACCATTTCCCTTTGGAAGCGCTTTGTTCATTTTATTCCAATCTAATACCGATCTTGCCGCAGCTGCTTCTAGCCAGTTATAAATTTCTGGACTAATATCATCCTTTATATCTTTTCCCACTTCTAAAGCAGCACGATAATCATAAGAAAGCAAATGCTTTTTTATAATATCAATCTTTAACAAGCGCATTAAGTTCATACACTTTATTTCATGGCATCGATTTTCCGCCTCGCTTCTATTATCTTCGTTCAGTTCCCAGTTTGTTTCAACATCATAATCGTCTCTGTCTTCGTATTCCAGATTTCCTTTTTTCTTTGGTGTGGAAACCTGTATTGGAATAAATCTATATTCAGCTAATGTTGCCATAACCAGGAGAGCACTTTTCATTGCCGGTGTTCCCGATGCCATATTTACCAACAATATATCTTCGTTGTTCTTCTGTTTTTCAATTTCTCCTATAATTTTTCGAAATTCAGTAAAGAATACATCATATTGCTGAACGTCAATCATATCACTGTTTTCAATCACATGGACTTCAATGTTATGGTTGATTTTTTCACTCAATAACTCCACTGATCTTACATATCGATTATCTTTTTTATGATTCTCAATCATTTCTTTAGACAAATACAAATAAACAACATCTGGCTGGTAATGTCTACATATGTGCAGTAATGAACCATCATGAAAATACTTAATTGGATCCGTATTTCCTACTGGTGAAAATAAATACTTCTTTCCCATTTTCATTTTCCTCTATACTAAAATTATCTCTTCCTCAGAAACAGGCTCTATTCCCCAGGACTTGACTTTTCCCTTTCCTGTAATTTTGTAAACCCGCACACTATCCTCTCCATTTCGGTCAATGTATGCTGGAATCTGATCAATCAGCTTGTAATAATTTTTTTCTGAAAGCATTGCCTCAAATGCTGATTTTTGAACCCGTTTTCCATATCCTTCTAATAATTTGGCAAACTTGGTTCGACGCTTATTGTCAACAATATCATAAATTATCAAGATAAATTGACGGTCACTTTCCAGTTCATCTGTTATCTGAAAATAATATTCCTCATCATCGAATAACAATTGGTTCATACAAAGAAGCATCTCCCTTCTCAATTGCTTTGGTTAACTGCTCCATTTGCAATAAAATTCCACGACGAAAGCTTACAGGATAATCTACATATTTTAAATATCGAATTTCTGTCTGAAATTTACGTTCCAGTTTATTCAAATATAATTTTAATCCAGTCTTTGTTAAATAGCAACCTGGTTGCTCCAAGTTGAAAACAAAATCTTCTTTTGAAATTTCATGCCCATTTATCATGCTCATAACCGTTGCGTCCACAATAACAGCGCGCCACTCTTCCATCATATCACTTGCCAATGTGGGATGCTTTTCAGCATCTCTATGTATAAATCCGAAGTATGGATTTAACCCCTTCATTTCTATTTTACAGTATAATTCATTCATCAAAATAGAGTACCCTAAACTGATCATTGAATTAAATTCATCTTTTGGTGGGCGTCTACTTCTTCCGTTAAACTGAAATTCTCTCTCAATGCACTTTGAAAGACCTCTAAAATAGAACTTCGCAGCTTGCCCTTCATAGCCGATAATTTCTTCAATACGTCTGGAATTTTCTATTTTTCCTCTGCATATACTTAACATTTTTTGTTCTTCCTCAAGACGTATATTTCGACTTTTTTCATATCTTCTCAATACAACACTCTGATTTTTAATCTTTGCGCTTAAAATTCTTTTTCCAAGTTCTACCGCGAATTCTGTGTCATATAGTGCACTTTGCATTCTTTGTCTTCCAGCGTTTATATGGCTTGTAGACATTACACGACCAAAGTATACCCCACCTTTTGAAAAATAGACGACCGGAATTCCTCTTTTCAGACATTCTTCGGTACATTTTGCCGTCATCTGTGATTGCCCCATAATAGTGATACCCTCTAGAGATTCAATAGGAATCAATTTTTTCAAACCATCTTTATAATTTACTACACATTTATTTGCTTCATAACCAATCTGAGCTCCATTTTCATTAACATAAAGTAATCCCATTGTGTTCCCCCTTTGTTTTTCTCGTCCCCTATTGGGGGCTTATATTTCTCAATAACACGCCAAAAGACAATCAGAGAATTGTAGACGAATGGTTTTCGTCCCCTACCGGGGACTTATATTTCTCAATAGTAAAAAAGATTTCGTTGGAGAATTACAAGAAGTGTTTCCGTCCCCTACCGGGGACTTATATTTCTCAATTCCTTTTGAAACTCCGTACACAGCAAAGACTAGATTTCCGTCCCCTACCGGGGACTTATATTTCTCAATGGCATTCGGCATTCTGTACTTTGAAAATGGCATACGGGTTTCCGTCCCCTACCGGGGACTTATATTTCTCAATTGTTCCGGTTTTAACTTCGCACGCGGGTTTGAATCCGTTTCCGTCCCCTACCGGGGACTTATATTTCTCAATTGTTCATGTAAAATCCGAAATCACTGATTTTCCATCATTTCCGTCCCCTACCGGGGACTTATATTTCTCAATACCATCTCCGCAATTCCTTGTAAACACTGACTGTATTACGCAATTTGCGTGGGAAATGATTTTTCAGAAATATAAGTTTATTTTTCATTATAAGAAACTCTCCAAATGCCTATTTTATGCGGTGCGCGGGAAAACTAATATATTTTGAATTTACATTGCCCCATCATATAAGTTTTCCCACAATATTTCGTACATTTTAGGACATGAGGAGAAACTCCCAGTCTGCAATCTTTGTAATGCTTATGTTCCTTTGGCACGTAAGTTTTATCAAAAATATCCTGCACAGCTTGAACTCCTTCTCTTTCTCCTAACAGAGAATATATCACAGTTTTTGAGACAAATCCACTTCCGCCACCAAGAAATACCGTTTCATCAAACATCTGATCTGCAATAGGATATTTGCTCTGAAATACACTATAGTAAAATTGATAAAATTTTTTTACTGCTTCCATAATTTTCTCACTTGTAATCTGATTGATTGATTCGTCAACTTTCATACTCGTCTTTATCACAGTTCCTGGCTTGACACATTCACGAAGCAGATTTAGTGTTTTGCTGCTACCATCGATATGATATTCCCATTTCTGACAAAGTATCATATCTTCATTGCTCAGTGGTTTACTGTCACTGATTATAATTCCTGACATAATATCATTCACTGCATCTTTGCTTTTTTCTGTTCTATTTAATTTATGAAATGCTTTTTCTTCAATTCCCCCTATATTTTTTTGTAAAATATTTCTATTTCTAATCGGTCCATCCAATTCCATTTTTATCTTCTGGACATCTTGTTTATAGTACAGTGGATTTTTCATAATATCTGCTGCAAGTAAAATTGTACGAAGCATTCCCTTTATTGAACTGCCAGGAATATATGGATTTCCATAAGGATCTCGCATGAAATTCATAATTTGCATGCGCCCTTTTTCCATCTGAATATCTCCTACATTTATTTTATACTTCATACAGCACTTGATTTCATCCAGAGAAATTCGATTTCTTTCAACCCAATGCTTCAAATCTTCTCTTCCATCTACAACCATAAATTTTTCAAACTCAATTTCCAAGTGCTTTTTCTTGGCTAACATATACAACTTATCAATATCTATAATACCAACTGTATTTCTATTCAAAAAAAGATATTCCTTTTTCTGAATTTCCATGCCACTTCCGACATAAACAGGTCCGCATACCTCTAATTCTAACTGATATGTTTTTAATACTCTTTTCATATGTCTACCCCCAGAAAAAGTGCTTTCTCATATCTGAATATAGGGTGTGTTCCACGATTCTTTTCTGTTATCACAGTTCCTTTAAATACTTGCTGAAAACAAGATCCCGGTATAAAAACATATCTTTCCTGTTTTCTCATCTGTTGTTCTGCATATTTTTCCGAATCTATAAAGCCCCCTCGCTTTAACAGACTATAATAGGCACAATCAAGAATCTTCTCCAGCTCCATATCTGCTGCCATCGCAGTAGAAAGCAATATATTTATTTTTCCAGCTTTTTGTAATTTTTTTTCTAAATTTGTAGAAATTTCACTTTCCTGATATTCAAAGCGCCCTAATCCTGTGCTCTTCTTTCCTCCAACTCCAGTATACGATAAACTTTCTAATAATTCTTCAAACAAATTTTTCACTTTTTCATCCTGAAAACCAACTATAATATATAGCCCGTTTCCATCATTGAAATAAAAAGCATTTACTCTATATGGCTCTGGATCCTCATTGCCACTGATTCCAACAGATACTCTCATTCCTGATTTTCCTAGATTATGGAGTAAATCCATTTGATCTAACGGAAAATCTCCATTTATGTATTCTTCCAAAAGCTCTACTGGAATATATTTCATATTTTTAATCAACTTTTTTTCTCTCGAATCTCCACGCGAAGCTGAACTTTTTCGTTCAATTTTTAACATTGGTTTTGGAATAAAATATTCCTTTCCAATATAGGGAAATCCATCTGAAAATAATAACCTATCATTTTCTACAAATTCCAAAAATAAATTTTCCTTATTTAATTTTAATGCTTCCTGATAAAGAGCCGAAAAAAGAGTATCTGCATGAAATGATATATCTGTACTGTCGAGATTCCCATGTCCAAATCGTACTCCATTAAAGAATTCCAAACGATAACTTGTGTAATTCAATGTTTTCTCCTTTCAGAATTCACTCCTGAATTGCTTGTGATAATATCTTATTACACTGCGCCAATAATTCTTCACTTACCTCACCTACAACAGTTTCCGCAATTATATTCTCAAATGCAATTTTCCCATATCCCCGTGAACCACTTCCTCCAATATAATCGTATTGAAGCAAGCGCATACCCTCTGCCAGCGTTTCCACATCTTCTATCATTTCTTTTTCATCTTCCACTTCGTATATTAAATCTAACTCAAAAATAGAACCTCGAACAGCTCTCTCTATTTGTCTTGGGTTTGCTACTGCAGTAAGTCTGGAAATCGAATTCTCAAATTTCACCTCGGTCATACTCTGCAGACCTGCTCGTCTTAATTCTCCTTCATTCGCCAATACCATATCTGAAAATAACAGCCTGCTTCGCTTTACGTTTCCCTTCTTAGCTGAACCAAATAAACGTACAATTCTTTCATGATCATTATCTGGATCCTGAAGACTTTCATTAAATTCCTTAGCAAGTAAACTCCTCATTTTGCCTTTTAAAGAACTTCCAGGAAGCAATGGAAGATTTGATCTTACATCCCTTACTATTGGAGAATCAACTGCTCCAATTGCCGCAAAAGCACTGCTTCCTCCAATATGCATACCGGTTTTCACTAAAATATCCCCATTAATTCTAATTTTTGCGTACATAATGCTCCCCCTTTACTGTTCTTTTCCACCATAGTACTTATGAAATGCAATAAGAGCTTCCATATATCGACTAAAAAGCAAATAGTTCTTTTTACTTGCACCAATTTCTTTCAAACATTCAATTATTTCAGCCTTTTTTATAAACTTTTCTACCTTGTGCTCATTATCACGCCCACATTCATACATAACCCGAACTCTTAAATATTCTATTCTTCCTAGCAGTTCATCATCAAGCCTCTCCGACGGATAAAGTAATACCTGATTATATATATCAGCTGTCATTGCCAGAAGATTTCGAAGTTTAGAGGTCGTTACAATATTTACACGCCCTCTGTTCTTCACCTTTGATTCTTCTGCCAGATCCGAAATTACTTTTTCAGCCTTATCGACATAATTTTTCTCATTTATTCGCATATTAATGAGCCCCCTTCTCTCTGTGCATATAAGCATATAGATTTATTGCTGTTTTCAATTCTCTACAGTCTTTTTCAGATTGCACCCATTGATACATTTTTCTGGAAAACTTGCGATATTTTTCTTTCTTTTCACCTTCTTTATCTGGCTCCAAGCGAGACAGAAGATAGACAAATCTTGCAAAGTTAATTTTCTCCTTCTGATTTCGGATCAGTTCCAGCATGCGGTATAAGAATGACATTCCTCTTTCATCTGATTCTCCAAGAAAATCTTGAATTACATCATATTTTTCTCCAAGAACACTCTTATATAATTCTTCCCACCGATAAGTACCATCGCATATTTCAAGTTCATTAATCAAATGCGTCTCACCATCATCCATAAACGTCACAGAATCTTTTTCAGGCATTCTTTTTGACTCCGCTTCCATTTCCCCAGTTTCATTCGCAATGGCACCTATCGGATATGTACATTCATAAATTCCAATTCCAGACGATATTGACAAGGTTCCTTGCGTGTATTTTTTAAATTTTTCCTGTAAATCAATTGATAGCTCGATTACCTCATTCCACGCACCTACAATAAATACGTCATCTCCACCTGAATATACAATAGTTGCATTTCTTTCTGTCAACTTCTTTTCTCCATCAATATGATACTCTCCATTTTTTAAAATTGAACGAATATAATATTTAAAGAAAATTGATAACTGCCTTGAAAGTGCTGCTGTTCTTGACAATGTCGCATATTTTCCAGCAAATCCAGCAACAAAAGTCTGTCCTAAATTATCCACATCAGCTCTCAAAACACCAATACGTTTAATTCCTTCTGCCTTTTGCGCAAATTTTTCAAATGTATCCCCAGTAGTGTAATCTCCTACCCAAAGCTTTGTGGCAATATGTTTTCCAGTATACATCTGATTTTTTGCATATACCCTTACGAAATATGAATCTTTTTCCATACGTTTTGATAACGTTTTTTCATCATCTGCAAGAAGTAAATATCCCCCTGGAAGCGGAAGACCATCCGCTTCTCCTTCTAATACGACAGAAAAGAAATCACTATACAATACATTATTGGATAATTTCTGTATTTTACTGCATAATGGACATAGTCCATCTTCGCTTACTTTCCCAACATGCTTACATACTTTACATTCTTTCGTATAATCATCAGCCTTTTGGCTATTTAACCAAATAATTTCGTCCGCTTCATATCGATGCATTTTTTCCGCTGACAGTTTTTCTCCCACCCCGCGAAACATTTCAGAATAACTTCCCTCAGGAATATTCCTCAGAGAATTAGCACTACATTTGACATATCCACATGCAACGAACAGTTCATTTTGAAAATGCTTTAGGAACCATAACTTTAACTCTTTTTTCCAATCTTCCAATTTATGTAGCGTATCTTCCGTATTTGCCAATAAAAGATAACAATGTCCGCCACCAGAATACAATAAATTCGCTCTGGATAATTCTAATTTTTCAAGAAGCGTATCAATAATGTGCTCCATCATTATTTCTAAATAAAAAGAACGTGCTCTTAATGTACGTAATGCATTTTGGGAAGTAATTGTATAAATAAAATTCTGAATACCTGAAATATCTAAAGAGCAAAGTAAAAAAGCCTGTCTGTCATAAAATTCTTTCTCTTTCGTGAAAAGTTCATCCTTACAATTCTTTTTTCCAGCATTTAAATAATCATAAATGCAACTGGCTACTGCTGCTGTAAATTTTACATGATCAAATAATGAAATATCTGCCAGCTCCGCCTTTGCTGTAGATGACGGTACATATGACAAATTTGCCTCCATTACAGCCAACAGGGAATTCACATATTCATCATTCCAGTCTATTCCTCGAAGATTATCCGTTATTCTCTGACGGATTTTTATATAAAATGTCTGTGAAAAGTTTTTCTTCTCTTCTGACGGATAATTGATTCCACTTTCCGGATCCATGTCTCCCGGTTGATAATAATATTCTTGTTTATTTCCATTTAAAATATTAAAAATGCTTTGAAGTGGAACCGCGATTTCAAATCCTTTGTCATCGACATTTTCTTTTTCTCTTCTATCTGCAAATGCCGCGATATTATCAGCTATATATGTTATATACGCCAGGTTATCATCTTCAAGATTTGCACTCTTTAATAGCAGTGCATGATGATATTTAACACAATCCAAAATTTCCTTTTCTTTTATGTCAGCTTCTTCTTTTAAGTAATCATATCCACTTACGCTGTGGTTTCTTTTGTCACCACCTTCTCTGTAGATTACTTTTCCAATATCATGTAAAAGGCTTCCTATAATCAGCTTCGCTTTTCGATCATTCATCCTTTTTCCCTCCGCATCTTATAGCTCCCATTCCCATTCCAGTTTTTATTCCCACTCCTGAAAATTCCCCGAAATGAAAAAGAAGCCTTATATATCTTGCTATAGTCTCTGAACCTTTCACTTTAATTCCAATTTTTCCAACAAACCCAGTCACGTTTATTTTTTCCAATGGAAATGGTATTGTTTGTAAACGATAATTTACGACTTCACTGCTCCTGCACAGTTCCTCTAAAGTGTCTTTATCTTCCATTGTCATCTGCTGTGAAAATGCACTATATTTACGCATTAAGCTTCCATATATCAGACTTAAATCCGGATAAAAAATATAATTTCCATCATGCTTAAATGCTGTAGGTGTTAAAAAATATACCTCAAAATACCTAGAGCATTTCTTGTCATAAAACTCATCCAATAGAGTTTTCGCTTCCATCATTTGTATTGTTTTTTTCTCAGGAACAATTGTAATTCCTCGTTTTCTTAGTGTAATCTCTTTCAGCTCGGACATTGGAAGTATAATATTCTTATATGCTTCATCTGTAATAGTCTTTATATGCCAAACTACACCGTTCTCTTCTTTTGACACATATTGACTATACGGATTAAGCTGATTTCCATGAAGAATTCCCGCATACTCCGTGCTTATATTCTCCATAATGACACCTTGTAAATTTGAAGATTGCTGAAAATTTATTTCTGTTTTTCCAAACTCCATGCATAATTCTACATACATGTTTCATTCTCCGTTAAAATAATTATCATTTTGGTCAAGTATGCAAATATTATAATACAAACGCACTATAAAATCATTGTTTTTTTGCATTTTTTGTATATTTTTATATTATTTAAAGTGTCTAATCTATTATCTTGCAAAAACATGACACAAAAAACCGTTACCTATGTCTGCTCAAAACATAAATAACGGTTATGCCTACTTTGATTTTTTCACTCTCCAATATTCCAACATTTTTCAGTCTTCTATCTTTCATTCATTACTATTAAACAAAGAGCCGGATCACTCCGACTCTTCGCTCGTTTCAGCATATAAAATTTTTACAACCGCTTATTTCTCCAGCATATAATCCTTAATCACATCATGGTCTCTCAGCACCTTCTCCACCAAGGTTCCCTTGATTGCTTTCAGTAAAGGTTTTTTCACCAGATTCAGCGGTCCAGGAAGCTCAATTTCAAGTGGTGATCTGCCATCCATGAGTTTTACGCTGGCGTCAAGGAGTTCTCGCACGTCGTATACGCTGCCCCATACTTCCGGAACGCCACGGTCTACGCCCATAAGTCCGTATACAGCTTCCATTGCGGTACGAACAGAATATTCTGTAGTGAATATAGTGTCTCTTGGAGTCTCAGCGAACTGGCCAAGGAATGCGAAGTTCACACAGCCATCCGGGATTACGTCCGGTCTGTCGCCTTTGGCTCTTGGCATAAAGAATGCAGTGATGTAAGGCATCATGGTCGGTACGCAGACTGCGCTGTTTTCAGCCAGATCCTCGATCTGATCAGTCGGTACACCCATATGGTACAGCCACTCTTCCGTGATTTCTTTACCGGTACACTCTTTCATCGGTTTCTTTACATAATCGCCAGGTACATCTGTGAAGAGACCGTATACCCAGACGCAAACCTTATCTTTGTCCTGATCCTTGAACTGACCCTGACGGTTGATGGTCCAGCTTAACAGCCAGCTGGAATCCTGACAGCTTACAATACCGCCGGTAACAACCTTTCCGCTCTTCGGATCTCGCTTGCAGATGTCGGTAATATAAGGAATGATCTTGTCATCCAGTGTGGTAACAGTTGCAGATTCCCAGTTAGTCTTCGCGATATCAGAACAGAATTTCTCCGGATGTCCGAAGGACGGATCCTGTTTTGCAATATTTTTCCAAAGGCTCCAGCAACCGCTTGTACGAACCTCAGCATCTCCGTTTGGAGCGTGGTTCTGGTCACCGTAGATGGTTCCCTCTGTACAGCTTCCGTTGGTAACAAATACATAGTCATTCTCAGTAAGAAGGATTCCCTTCTCAACACCCTTTACCTTGCACTCAATAGCAGTTGCCACTTTTTTACCATCGTGAATATCGAAGATTACATTGGTAACCTCTGTGTTGAACTGGAAGTCAACACCTGCATCCTCCAGATATTTCTTCATTGGAAGGATCAGGGACTCATACTGATTGTATTTGGTGAATTTCAGAGCACTGAAATCCGGAAGTCCGCCGATATGATGGATGAAACGCTGGATATAAAGCTTCATCTCCAGTGCGCTGTGCCAGTTTTCGAATGCAAACATGGTTCTCCAGTATAACCAGAATGTGGAATTCAGAACCTCGTCATCGAATACATCCTCAATGGTCTTGTCATAAAGATCCTCGTCCTTTGTAAAGAACAGCTTCATGATTTCCATGCAGCCCTTCTGGCTCAGGTTAAATTTGCCATCTGTGTGAGCGTCTTGGCCCTGATTTACAGTAGCACGGCAAAGAGAATAGTTCGGATCATGTTTGTTCAGCCAGTAGTACTCATCCAGTACAGAGGCGCCTGGTTTTTCCAGGGAAGGAATGCTGTGGAAAAGATCCCAGAGACATTCGAAGTGATTCTCCATCTCACGGCCGCCTCGCATGACGTATCCTCTCATCGGATCGAAGATACCATCACATGCACCGCCTGCAATGTCCATCGCTTCCAGGATGTGAATGTGGTCACCAGGCATCTGCGCGTCTCTTACAAGGAAGCAAGCTGCTGCCAGAGCCGCAAGTCCGCTTCCTACCAGATATGCATGCTTGTCATCTACGCCTTCCGGTTTCTCTGGGCGGGCAAATGCTTCGTAGTTACCGTTTGTATAATAAATGCCCTTGCTGTTTTTCTCATTTTTGCCACGCTCTGTATTGCGGTAATTCGGGTCTACGTGTGCTTCTATGATCTGTTTCTCTTCGCGGCTCTTGTTTGCCAGAACTGCTGCTCCTGCACCTGCTGCAGCAAGTGCTGCCATACCTAATACGGAATGTTTTTTCTTTGACATAAAAATTACCACCTTTCTGAAATTTGCCGTTACATTATTTCCGGCTATCTGTGTTTATTCTTGTTTTAACTTTTCGAATCAGCTTCTAAGCTTTCTCAGTTTTGTTTCCTAACCTTCAGATAAAAAGCTTTTATTTGACTAATTCGAAATTCTGCTGCCTTTTATTTAGTATTTCCTGTTTCTGAGTGTATTCTACGTCAAAAAATAATTTTCCTCAATTTACAAAACAAGACGGATGACAAAAAACTTATCATCCGCCTTACTTTGTAAAGTTGATTTCGAAAACTTTATGTCCCGCCCTTTCAGGATTAAAGCTGCTATGCCATAGTTATCCCTTATTTTCCGGATAAACTTAATCTTTATTGCCCTTCCTTCTCCATATTCCGCAGAGAATTCCCAATATTTCCATGCATGGTCACGCAGACCATATTCGCGATTTCTTCTGGGGCTTCCTTCATTCCTCTCTTGATCCAATCAAGCATAACACCTACGAAACTGTATTTGTAAAAATCCGCAATAAATTTCTTCTGTTCCTCTGTAACCCTCAGATTCTCGCTCTGCTCTTCCACCACTCCTTCGATCAGCTGATAGGTCAAGCTGTACAGATAATTTTCCACCTGCTCTCGTTTCACAGAGCGATACACGTTCAAGATAAATGGTTTATTTTCCAAAACAGCCTCAAAAATCTGCTGAAGCCCTTCCTGCCAGGTGTCGTAAGTCTTTTTTCCCTGCAAAGCCCGGGAAGCGTCCTCAATACAGGACCATTCTACCAGGTCATAAATGTCTTTAAAATGATAGTAAAAAGCCATTCGGCTGATTCCGCAGTCTGCGGTCAGATCGCTGATAGTAATCTTGTCCAGAGGCTTCTGAAGGAGAAATTTCTTCAGAGATTCTTCCAGTGCATTTTTTGTGATATTGTTCATTCAGATGTGCTCCTCCTGATAATATTTATTTTGCAGTATGGCATCAGGCAATACATGAGGCCTGTACAATTTCTAGAGCGTGTTTGAAAAAGGCTTTCTGCAAGATGTGCGTCACAATCTGCAGACTCTAAGGATTTTATAAAGCCTTTTTGGATTTTTGTCAACAGGAGCACTATGAAAAAAAGCATCTTTCACACCATTTTCGCAAAAATGCATGGAAAAAGCCCCCTTTCGCGGAGGGCACATCAAGTGCTTTTCCAGGCATCACAATTTGTGGGAGAACATCCTCCACTTTACAAAAAAACGCTCAATGCTACAATATTTCCCAGATATTTGACAAAAAAGACCCTGTGGGGGAATACATAAGGAGAACACCATGGAATTAAAGCTTGAAAACGGACGTCCCGCAGATACCACGGGCAGACTTGAAAAAGAGATACGTACTTATGATTTTCTTGATGCACTTCAGGTGCCTTATCAGAGGATTGACCATGAAACTCTGATGACCATTGAAGCTTGTAAAGATGTGGATAAAGTGCTTGATGCAGTAATCTGCAAAAACCTGTTTCTCTGCAACCGCCAGGAAACGAACTTCTATCTGCTGCTCCTGCCAGGCGACAAGAAGTTTAAGACAAAGGAAGTATCTTCCCAGCTTGGCGTTGCCAGACTTTCCTTCGGCAATGAAACTTATATGGAGAAATTCCTTGATATTACACCTGGTTCTGTCAGTATACTTGGACTTATGAACGATAAGGAAAATCATGTGCAGCTGCTTATTGATGAAGACCTCCTGAAGGAACCTTACATCGGCTGTCACCCTTGTATTAACACCTCCAGCCTGAAAATTAATATGAAAGATATGATGGAAAAAATTATTCCGGCTATGAAACATGAACCGATTTTTGTGAAATTGGGACAGGAAGAATAAAATTGCAATTAACTAATTTGTATGTTACCCTTTCTTCCATTATGCCCAAAATAAAACAGACAGATACACATTTCAATCATGTACCCGCCTGTCTCATTTCAGTCTTTATTCAATTTTTATTTGCTCTTCCGCTCCTTTACCAGTGCAAATACACTCTGAAGTACAATGAAGAAGCACAGCAGGATTGCTGTTACAATGTTGGACCAGGAGCTGATCAGTTTTCCATTGGTTTTAACCAAAGTAGAAATCGTACCATTGATCAATACACCAAACAAGGAACCAAGTACATTTCCTACACCACCGGTAAGAAGTGTACCACCGATGACTGCGGAGGAAATAGCGTCCATTTCAAGACCGGTTGCCTGGGTGGTAGTACCTGCCATGGTATTCAGACAGTAGCAGATTCCGCCGATGGAAGTAAGGAAACTGGAAAGAATATATGCCTTCATCTGTGTTTTCTTAACATCAAGTCCCATCAGGGTGGCAGACTGCTGATTGCCGCCTACTGCGTAAATACTGCGGCCGAAGCGTGTGTATTTCAGCATCAGATAAATAGCAAGAACTACGATCAATGCAACTACAACAGTTACACGAAGGTATGGAAACTGCATGATTCCCTTTTTGTTCAGATACCCTCCAAATGGAAGGGAAATCTTAAAGCTGGAAAGAGTAGTAAAAATCTTGTCAGAAACAATACTTACCTGCTCTTTACAGATCACGGCTGTCATACCTCTGGCAAAGAACATTCCTGCCATAGTAACGATGAAAGGCTGGATTTCCAGGTAGGAAATACAGAAGCCCTGAACAATACCAAATATAATACCAATTGCAAGAATCAGAAGCATAAGTACCGGGCTGGACCATCCCCACTGCTCGATTCCCACTGCCAGGATCATACAGTCCATAGCAACCAGGGAACCTACGGAAATATCAATACCGCCAGTAAGCATAACGCATGTCATACCAGCTGTGATGCAGATCAGACCTGCATTGTTGATCAGGATGTTCAGAAATGTCTGGAAACGGGTAAAGCCTTTGTCCGCATATACGATACATCCTGCAGCATACATTACAAAGAATAATACAATGGTGATCAGCAGCAACAGGTTATTGCTGTTTATTTTTTTCTTTTTCATGCCCGAGCTGCCTCCTTTCCGGATTTCTTTGTCAGCTTCTTAAAGAAGGCTTTGGCTGGCTCAGCCTGAATTACTACGATGATAATAACTACGATTGCCTTAAATACCGGTGCCTGTGCAGAAGAAACACCAAGTGCATACAGAGTTGTGGTAATCGCCTGGATGGTGTACGCTCCGATGATGGAACCTGCCAGGGAAAACTTACCGCCGCCAAGGCTGTTGCCACCAAGTGCTACAGAAAGAATTGCATCCAGCTCCATGTTCAGACCGATATTATTGGTATCTGCTGAATAGATTCTGGAGGTTGCAACCATACCTGCAAGACCTGCACAAAGACCGCAGATTGCATAGCACATAAGGATGATCTTTGCGGAATTAAAGCCTGCGATACGGGAAGCTTTTTTGTTAATACCAACACTCTGGATGTAGGTTCCAAGTGCTGTGTAGCGAAGTACGATAGAAGCAATTGCCACACACACAGCAGCCACAATGATCGGTGTTGGAATGATTCCGCAGTAAGCGCCAAGCTTCTGGAAGGACGGAACACGAACATAAACGATCTGGCTGTTGCAAAGAAGAAGTCCCACTGCTCGGCCTGCTGACCATAGGATCAGGGTGGCGACCATAGGCTGAATATTCATATAGGCAACCAGAAATCCATTAAAAACGCCACAGATCAAAGTGACAAGAAGTCCGGCTCCAATGCCAACCAGCAGCGGCTGCGCATATTCCTGCACATTTACATTTCCGTATCCTGCAAGGATCATACAGCAGACACCTGCGTAAAGACTCATTACGGAACCAACGGAAATATCAGTACCACCGGAAGCAGATACAACAAGTGTCATACCGATTGCCAGTATGGCGATTTCACTTCCACGGTTCAGGATGTCGATCAGACGTCCGTAAAGTACACCATTCTTAATGGAAATCATAAAGAAGGAAAGCGGTGCACTTCCTGTTGCAATATCATATACTACGTTGATCAGCATGACCAGGATCATACTGAAAACCGGAAGGAACAGACGTTTCTGCGCCAGTTTTTTGAAATTACCCATTACTGCTCACCTCCTGCGATTGCTTTCATTACGTTCATCTGATTCATATCTGCCTCATCAATCTCTCCAACCTTCTGACCGTCACGGAGAACTGCCATACGGTTGCAGGTACGGAGCATTTCCTCAATCTCAGAGGAAATGAAGATCAGACTCTTTCCTTCATCCGCAAGCTTCAGAACCAGCTTCTGGATCTCTGTCTTGGTACCGATATCGATGCCTCGAGTAGGCTCGTCCAGAATCAGGAAATCCGGGTTTGTTGCAAGCCATCTTGCAAGGATAACCTTCTGCTGGTTTCCACCGGAAAGCTGTTTGATCAAGGTCTCACGGCTTGCACATTTGATCTGGAGAAGATCAATATACTTGTCTGCAATCTCACACTGTTTTGCCATAGGGATCTTTTTCAGAATTCCCTGTTTTGCCTGAATTGCAAGGATGATATTTTCTCTTACGGACAAATCTGCAACAATTCCCTCTGCTTTACGGTCATCAGGAAGAAGTCCCATTCCAAGATGCATGGCATCAATAGGATTTTTCACCTTAACTTCCTTGCCTTTTACTTTCAAAGTACCAGTCTGGGCGCGGTCAGCACCGTAAATAGCACGTGCCAGTTCGCTTCGTCCGCTTCCAAGAAGTCCGGTAAGACCGATAACCTCTCCTTTGTGGATATCAAGGTCAAATGGTTTGATGGTTCCTGCGTGGCTTAAGCCACGGGCTTCGATTACCATCGGCTCTTTTCTCTTATCTCCTGTGCTCTCCGGTTTAATGGAAGCAAGATCGTCGAAATCTTTTCCCATCATAGCTGCTACCAGCTTCACTCTCGGAAGATCTGCGATCTCATACTCGCCAACCAGCTGACCATTTCGAAGAACGGTAATTCCGTCACATACTGCATAAACCTGTTCCAGGAAATGAGTAACAAATATGATTCCTACACCTTTCTCCTTCAGTCTGCGCATCATGGTAAAAAGCTTTTCTACTTCACGATCATCCAGTGAAGATGTGGGCTCATCCAGAATGAGCACCTTACAGTCCATATCTACAGCACGGGCAATTGCGATCATCTGCTGCAATGCCAGTGAATATTCTTCAAGATTACGTGTTACATCAACGTCAAGCTCCAGCTGTTTCATAAGGGCAGCTGCCTGACGGTTCATTGCCTTTCGGTTGACCGTTCCAAGCTTTGTCAGCGGCTCGCGGCCTATGTAAAGATTCTCTGCCACCGAAAGGTTTGGACAGAGGTTTACTTCCTGATATACAGTAGAAATGCCCTTCTTCTGGGCGTCCATGGTATCTTTATTTACGATGGGATGATCAAATCCTTCCAGATAAATCTCTCCAGCCTCAAATTTATTTACGCCGGTCAGGCACTTGATCAATGTGGATTTACCCGCGCCATTCTCTCCCATCAGCGCGCGGATTTCACCTTTTTTCAATGTCAGATCCACGCCTTCCAGTGCTTTTACACCTGGGAATGTCATGCAGATTCCCTGCATTTTCAATACTACTCCTGCTTCCAACGCGATTCCTCCCTTCCCGTTATCAACTTCATTTTTCATTCTCCTCGTTGCTCGCGAAAATTAAGGGGAAGAAAATCCGCCTTGGGACTTTCCTCCCCTATTTGTTCATCTTTATCGTTTTTCAGCTGCTTGCTGATAACCAATTTCGATGTTTACGGATTGTTTCACAGCTCTGCTGTTTTCACACTCTCCGATTGATTTTTCTGATTAGTAAGCACGTCCAGCCAGAACTTCATCAGTCATAGTTGTTGCATATTCGCTCTCGATTCCAGGTGCTACGAATGCCTGATCCTCAACAAGTGTTGTCTTCTCAAATTCTTCGCCTGCCTGCATTTTCTCGATTACGCCCTTAACAACTTCAGCCTGGATCGGGTTACACTCAACATCACAGTTGATCTTTCCATCTAATGTATACTGAAGTCCATCATGTGTTGCATCGAAGGAAATAAGAGTTACATCGCCATCAACACCGTAGGTGATACCTGCTGCATCCATTGCATCCATTGCGCCGTATGCTTCGTTATCGTTCTGGCAGACAACTACATTGAACTGTCCCTCATAGGATTTGATGAAGGATTCCATAACTTCCTGACCACCAGCCTGTGTAAAATCACCGGACTGAGAATCAAGAATCTTCCAGTTATCATGCTCGCCAGCTACCTGATTGAATCCTTCTGTACGTCCAAGTGCTGCGGAAGCTCCTACGGAACCTTCGATTACAAGAATGTTAGCGTCTTTATCGCCAAGGTACTCAGCTAACCAGTTACCAGCTGTAATACCTTCGTTTGTTGTGTTTGTTCCAACCCATGCATCATATAAATCGTCGCTTGCTTCGATTTCACGGTCTGCGATGATTACAGGGATTCCAGCATCCTGTGCTTCCTGAAGGACGGTGTCCCAGCCAGCGGACTGGATCGGAGCGATTACGATGTAATCCATATCTTTACTAATGAATGTACGAACTGCTTCAAGCTGTGCAGCATTGTCATTGTCGCAGTCTACAAGATCAAGGCTGTATCCGGCATCTTCTGAGAAAACATCCTGATAGTTCTGGGTGTTTGCTGTACGCCAGTCTGATTCATGTCCAACCTGAGCGTATCCAACTGTTACCAGATCGTCAGCGTAAACCGGCATAGCCATCATGCTGAGTGTTGCTGCTGCGAGTGCCATAACTGCTAATTTCTTTTTCATAGTGATTATTCCTCTCTTTCTTTTAGAAAAAATACTTTTGCAGGTCGCGCCTGCCATTGGTTTCTCGTTCAACACTGATCCGTTTGCTGTCTTAGCTTTCCGTCCGTTCTTTGAATCCGTGTTCTTCTTGATGTCTATAATTTAGCGAAAATCAACATAAATTTCAATATTGTTTTCCCGTCTTTTGGTTGTTTCGTCAGTTCAAACAATACAAATTTGTTGGTTTTCATAGTGAAATACAGACAAATTTATATTATAATGAATTTCAGGCAGGAAAAGGGGTGATATTTTATGATTTCTCATTTAGAAAGTTTGTTTTCTTATGATTTTGTGAAAAATATTACACCTTTTTCTATGTTTTTCGATTTGGCAAACTGTCTAAGCTGGAAAAAAAAGGTTTGATCATTTGAAAAAAGGTATAATATTTTGGGTTTTAGAAGTGAAAAAGCAGAAGATTTATTGGGAAATCATAAATAATTCATGTGAAAATTTTATGAAATAACTATCCCAGCAAAATAAAAAAACCAGAGTGGCGCGACAGATTGCGGGAATACTTTTTCAGACACGCTCTAGAGCGTGTTTGGAAAAGGCTTTCTGCAAGATGTGCGTCACAATTTGTGGGAGATTTTGTCCGGAGGAGGGCGTCGTAGCGGGCTACGACAACCGAATTCGGGCAAAATATACCGCAAAGTGGGGCGTACAGATTGCAGGAATGCTTTTTCAAACACGCTCTAACCTAAGAAAGAGGAACTAAAATATATGGCGATCAAATATAAATGGCTGGTTGAACAGCTAAGAGAAATCATTTCAGATTCTATTCAAAAGGGAATCAACAAGCTTCCCACCGAACAGGAGCTGGCTGTCAGATACCGTGTCAGCCGACAAACGGTCCGGGCTGCGCTGGCGGTTCTTGAAGATGAGCGGGAAATCCGCCGCATTAAAGGGAGCGGAGCTTACATTACCGGACTTTCCAGCCTGGAAGACCGGAATATAGTTGGAATTCTGATTCCCGATGAACAGCAATATGAATATCCTGCACTGATAAATGATATTCGTGTGGCGCTGGCTGCGGAGGGATTTTCCTGCAAGGTTTACCCCACTCACAATCATGTGGACCAGGAACGGCAAATCCTTCAGTTTCTTTTGAAAAGTCCGCTGCGGGCACTTATTGTGGAGCCTGTAAAAAGCGCCTTACCATCACCTAATACAGAGCTTTATCAAAGGCTGATACAAAGGGGAACTTCCATTTTGTTCCTGGAATGTGCTTATCCCCAGTTGTCTCAGATTCCAGTAATCTATGAAGATAATCTATATGGGGCTGGTCTTCTGGTGCAAAGTCTTGTGGAAAAAGGCCACTCTTCTATCGCCGGTATTTTCCAGATGGACGATCAGCGGGGACTTGAACGCTACCAGGGATTTCTGGATGCTATGCAAAATCAGGGGCTGACTGTACCAGACCGCAACATCTGCTGGTACACCACACAGGAACTGGATGATTTCCGTCAGAGCCAGGATATCAGCTTCCTGAAAAAATTTCTAGAACGGATCACCCCCGACTGCACTGCGTTTATTTGTGAGGATGACTTTATTGCATGGCTGTTATGGGAAGAGCTGTCGCTTGGACAGGAGAAAAAGATAGCAACTCATGCTTCCCTTTCATCCTCTCTTCAAAGCACTGGATTCAAGACTACTTCCGCCGACCATAGTTTCGAAACCACAATAACACTAGCCGCCTTCAATACCAGCTACCTTACCACATCTGGTCTGCTCCGCGCCACAACACTGACACACCAGACACACCAGCCTGGTACTCTGGCCGCCCAAATGAGCATAAACAAATTAAAAGGACTCCCTGTCTCTTCGCAGGAAGTCCCATGGCAGTTATCACTGCCGAAATCGCATAATTAATTTTGAATATCATGCAGTCCCCTTACTCCGATATTCCCTTGGGCTGCACCCGGATTTTTTCTTAAACACATAACTGAAATAATGGGGATCCTTATATCCCACCTCCTGTGCGATCTCTCCGGACGACTTGTCCGTCTCGCGCAGGAGTTTTTTCGCTCTGTCAACACGTTTGCAGGTAATATACTCTACAAACGTCTTCTGCATATTCTGGCTAAAAATTGCGCTTAAATAGTTGGCACTCATATTCACCGCATCCGCTACTTCATTCAGGGAAATGGTCTCTTTATAGTAATTCTCATCAATATAATCCAGCACTTTCCTCATGGCGCTGTTGCCCTGAGACTCATTCTTCTCATCCCTGATATCAATGGCACTCTGAAGAATGTCCACACAATACCCTGCCACCTGCGATGCCTTGATACTGGTATCCTGATATTTTCCCTCGATCCGTTCTGTATAACCCTCTTTTTCCACACCAATGGATTCCAGATACATAATAGTTGTAAACCGAATATGAAGCACCACATAATCCCGGAACATTCTGGACTCCAGTGCCTTACTCATTCCACCCAGATATCCCTGAACGAACTCCTGAATCTCACTGCTGCTTCCTTTTGTGAGAAAATCCTTGATGATCTCAGGATTCAGCTGTGAAGAATCCACTGCTGCCAGCCGGTTCTCCCCCTGCGAGTTTACATAACTTTCCAAAGTTTCTTCTGTAAGCACATGAAGCCCCGGCACCATAAAACGATATGCAAAATAATGATTCACGCTCTGATAACACTGGGAAAGCAGGCTCAATCTCTCCACTGGTTTTCCTACCGCCACATACCAGTCCATCTGCTCTTCCCCTTCGCAGGCCCGTTTCACATACTCCACGCAATTATCTGTCAGCTCTGGAAGCCGGGACAATTCCCCCTTTACCAGAACTCCGTAGCTGTTTACATTCCAGCGGAAAAGCAGATACTGGGGATATCGGAGAAAATAATGAAGCACTTCATCCTGTTTCCGAAGAAAACCTGCCATCTTGTCCTTATTTTTCTCCTGTAAATACAGGAAAAGCAGATTATATCCTGCTGCCGTAATTTCTATGGACTGACGCTCTGCCTCATCATAAATCTCCTTAACCGACAGCTCACCCTCCAGAATTTTCTCCATAAAACGCCGTCTGGAAAACTGCTCATACTCCTGGATCTCATTCTGGAACTGGGTGCGGTAGTCCTCCTGCTCCTGATCCTGCTCGATCTTATCTTTCAGTTCAAGAAGTACATTTTTCAGCTTCATTCTGGTAACCGGCTTCAGAAGATACTGATCAACGCCAACTTCAATTGCCTGCCTTGCATATTCAAAATCATCATAACCACTGATAATAATAATCTTCATCCGCGGAAATTCTTTGCTCACAATTTTACTTAGGGAAAGCCCATCCATAAAAGGCATTTTAATATCCGTGATCAATACATCCGGCTTCGTCTTACGGATCAGGGGCAAAGCCATTTCCCCGTCTGCTGCTTCTCCTACAAAACGGTATCCGAACTGATCCCAGGGAATCCTGTCCCTGAGCCCTTCGCGGATCACCGTCTCATCTTCAACCAGAAATACCTTCCGTAACATTTTCTTCCTCCCCAACGTTCTCCTGGGTATACACCCGCTCCGGAACATAATATGCTTTCTCTATTTCTTTGCCAGCTTCCATATCCTGAATGATCTGCTCCACGTATTTTCCCTGGTCAGGATTACACTGGACATCAATGTTGATCTCCCCGTTTCTCACCAGCTCCACGCCGGCATCCACCGCATCAAAGGAAATTACCGTAATATCGCCGTTCACTCCTGCAGTTTTTCCTGCTTCTCTGATGGCTTCAAGAGCACCAAAAGTCATGTCATCGTTCTGTGAAACCACCACATCTATGTCCTCATACTGATCCAGAAGCCTTGCCATCTCTTCTTTTCCTTTTGCTGTGGTAAATTCTCCGTCTACCTGCTGCAAAATATTCCAATTGCGCTGCACCTTTGCCACTTCATTGAACCCACGGGTTCTGCCGATGGTGGCGGAGGCGCCTTTGGTTCCTTTCAGCACTACAATGTTAACTTCGTCATCTTCCCTGCCCTGCTTTTTCATGTAATCCTCAAGCCAGTAACCAGCATCCTGTCCTTCGCGGACAAAATCGGAACCAACCCAGGAAGCATAGAGGGAGTCATCATCCACAGAAACCTTACGGTCTATGAGAATTACCGGAATCCCGGCATCCTTCGCCTCTTGAAGCACAGTGTCCCATCCAGATTCCTCAATAGGAGAAAGTACGATATAATCCACCTGCTGGGAAATAAAGCTTCGGATGGCCTTGATCTGATTGGCCTGCTTCTGTCTGGCATTGTCAAAAATCAGCATGTAGCCGTTTGCCCTGGTGAAAGCGTCCTGAATGGACTGAGTGTGGGCACTTCGCCATACAGATTCGCTTCCCACCTGGGCAACACCTACTACGATCAGATTATCGTCCTCCGCAGGAGTTTCCTGCACTTTACTGCTCAAAGGGCTTCCCAGAAGGGCCAGTGCCATAAGCACAAGCACAACCGGCGCCACAGCCCAGATATTTTTTCTTATAAACTGTCTCATACGCCTGTCTCCTCCTGCTGTGGCTGTCCACCCTCAATTATCTTATTGTCATTCTGCTGTTTCGGATTATTTTCTATTTTTTTATTTGCGTCAGAATTCACGCTGTTGCTGACATCAACCGCTTTTGCTGTATCATTCCCTGTTTTCTCCACCGGAGCTTCCAGAATAGCCGGGATCACAATCTCCACTGTAGTTCCCTTGCCCTTCTGTGACTGGATCTTCATTCCATACTCCGGTCCGAAATACATGTGGATACGCTCATTTACATTTGCCAGACCAAAGCCCTTCTCCGTCTCCTGGCAGGGCTTCTCGATCTGCTGGCGAAGCTGTTCAAGCTCTTCCTCATCCATGCCCACACCATCATCCCGGACAGTCAGACGGATAATATCGCCCTCTTTTTCCCCGTGAATGTGAATACAGCCTTTGGCACGTTTATATTTGATTCCATGGTAAAGTGCATTCTCCACCACTGGCTGAAGGGTCAGTTTCAGAATCTGATATTTATAAATCACCTGATCCAGCTGAATGTCATATTCCAGAATATCCCGATAACGCATCTCCTGAATCTGGAGGTAACTGCTGATGTGTTTTTCTTCTTCCTTAATGGAAATAAATTCCTTCCCTTTGCTGAGGATTTCACGGAAAAAGTCCGACAGTGTAACAACCATGGTCACCGCTTCGTCCGGCTCATTGGACTCGATCAGCCACACAATGGTGTCCAGCGTATTATAAAGAAAATGAGGCTGAATCTGCTCCTGAAGAAGGCGCAGATCTGCTTTTCGCATTTTCCGCTCGTCTTCCTTCACCTTATCGATCAGAGACTGCATGCTTCCTGCCATTTTGTTAAAGCTCACTGCAAGCTCAGCCACCTCATCATCGGAATCCGCCTGGGCTCTGGCATTGAAATCACCCTGGGCAATCTTCTCCGTAGCCTGGTTCAGCTGACTGATGGGCTGTATAATACCGGAAACGATCATCACCGCACTGACTGCAACCACAATGATCAGCACGCCGATCAGCACACTGCACACCACCATAAACCGCCCGATCTGATCCTGCAGGGTATCTGTGACCTTGTCCATATAACGTGTCTGATAATAGATATAATACTGGATATCATCCTGGATCAGTTCCGTCAGAATGTAAATATTATTGTCCAGCTTCTCAATATTCTCATTGTATCTGCCCCCGGCAGAAATACTGTCCACAATATCGTCCACCCTTTTTTCCAGGGTATCAATATTGCGAAGAAGACTCTCCAGCCACAGCTTGCTCTCAGATTCTGTGGTAATGGCTGTCAGTCTGGTAAATTCGCTGCGTAATTCATCTATTAAAGTATATGGATTCTTAAGACTTTTGTCTGTTTCGATGGTATCCAGAGTGACGTAGCCAACAACCAGCTTATACAGGCTCTCGTCCATCTCTTCCTTGAAATTCAGATTGTAATTATTCGCTACAGTCATGTTGCTTACGATCTCATCATAAGTATTGCTGTAACTTGCCATCGAGGCAAGAAGATACATCACAAGAAGAATAAACGGCAGTGTTACCACTGCCGCCAGTGTAAGAATTTTCTTTTTCATAAAGTAAAACTTACCCCCACTCCCGCAGGTCCCCCGACCTGCAAATGCTGCTGTTCGCGATTTTTACCCAAAATAATTCGTCGAACAATACCTCAATATATTACATTATAATAAGCCTTGCCTACTGCACCGTCTCGATCATCTTCCCCACATAAGAATTCTGTACAAGCATAGGCTGCTCTTCTGCCCGCTTCATTTCCTCCTGGATACGGCCCTGAATATCCTGCAAGCACTCCAGCAGCAGCGGATTGAAGGTTCCGCACTCACCGGCCAGGATCATCTCCATAGCCTTCTCATGGGAAAATGCTTTCTTATAAACACGCTCGCTTGTCAGTGCATCATATACATCTGCAACAGAAACCACCTGAGCTGCAATCGGAATTTCTTCCCCCTTCAGACCATCTGGATAACCCTTGCCATCGTAGCGCTCATGGTGCCATCTGCAGATCTGGTAAGCCACCTTCACAAGCTCTTCATTCTGATAAACACCCAGGCTCTTCAGCATGGAAGCACCGATCAGGGTATGCTTCTTCATTTCCTCAAACTCTTCATTTGTCAGTCTGCCTGGTTTATTCAAAATCTTCTCGTCGATTCCCACTTTACCAATATCGTGAAGGGCAGATGCAATTGTGATCATGTACTGGTCAGACCATTTTAGATCATATTTGTCTGTTTTCTGCATCAGTCTGTCCAGCAGAAATCCGGTCAACATCTTTATGTGCTGAACGTGCTGACCACTCTCTCCATTACGAAATTCTACGATATGGCTGAGAATATCTATCAAAATTTGACTATTTTTTTCTTTTTCTCGAATTTGATCCGTTACAAGTGTGATTAGGCGCCTCTGTTTTGCGTATAATTTAATAGTATTATATACACGCCGGTAAACAACCTTGGCATCAAACGGGCGGCTGATATAGTCTGAAACTCCCATTTCATACGCCCGGCGTATATATGATTCTGTCTCCTCACTGGAGATCATGATGACCGGAATATCCTCGATCCAATGGTTCCGGTTCATCTCCTCAAGAACTGCAAAGCCGTCCATGCCAGGCATTACAATATCAAGCAACACCAGTGAGATTCCTGCACCATACTCCCGAAGCACGGAGAGACATTCCTCCCCACTGCTTACTTCCATAGTCTTAAAATCATGGTGCAGAATCTCCGCAAGAATATCACGGTTCAGCTCAGCATCATCCACGATCAGAATCTGCTGTTTCAGCTCATCACGATTAACCTCTGCGCCATCTGCATTTCCATCTTTTATCTCATTAGACTCGGTTACCACCAGATTCTTACGGGTTTTCGCCTGGTACATAAAGCGGTCAGCTCTTCCTACCACACTTCCGATCGTTTCATCTGCCCCGGCAATTGTTCCTCCAATACTCACAGAAAGCTGAATCCCGGCATATCCCGGCACCGCAGCCAGATGAATCTTATCATGGATTTCCTGCAGTCTTTCGGCAAATTTCACTTCTGTTACTCCGGGAAGCACCAGAAGAAACTCATCCCCTCCATAGCGGATCAGAATATCATCCTTACGGATATGCTTGCATATGGTTTCTGCAACAACAGTCAGTGCCATATCCCCGGCATTATGTCCATATGTGTCGTTATAAAGCTTAAAATCGTCCAGATCGATCATGGCAATTCCAGCCGGTCCCATCTTGGACTTCAGTTCTTCTTCATAATAGCGTCTGTTGTATGCCTTCGTAAGAACATCCTGATACAGTCTCTCGTTATATCCGGTAAGGCTTCTGATCAGGCGCTCATGATCTTTCCGGTCGATCAGGCTGTTTTTGTCCATTTTCTTCAAAAGCTCCATTACATAAGGCTTACCGTCAATTTCCAGATAATTTGCTACGATCTGATAAATGTCATCTCCAATAAATTCCAGCTTGCACAGCTCTGCCTTCCGTAAAAAGGCATCCATTGCCACACATCCATGGCAAAAATGCCCTATGCACAGATCTGCTTTTTTTGTCTGTCCGCCCTCTGCTGCCAACAGACCTTCTGCATTCAATTTCTCCAGTTTTTCCTGGTCAAGAAGCCTTACAAAGTTAAAAACCCTACGGTAACAGACCATCTCGTATTCTGCCTGCTCCATGGTGATTTTGTAATCTGATACCATACTTTATCCATCCTTCTTCGTTGTAAAGCATATTTGGACAATAAGCTTTCTCAACTCTTCCTCTGTATATGCAATATAATCTGGTTTTTCCATACCTTCCGGAACCGTATAACGGTGATGGTTCATCCAGATGGTCTTCCATCCGGCATTTTTTGCACCTGCAATGTCATTCTCCAGAGAATCCCCGATCATAAAAGTATTCTCCGGCTTCATTCCCCATTTTTCTTCTGCCATGCGGAAGATCTTCACATCCGGCTTGACCACGCCCACACCTGCAGACACGATCAGCTGATCCTCTGTAAACCATTTATCAAGTCCCAGTGTGTGGAACTTCTGAACCTGATGGGAAAAAGGTCCGTTGGTGATCACGCCCATTTTCACTCCGGCAGCTTCGCATTCGTCCAGCAGTTGTGTCATTACCCCTGAAACATGAAGATGGGACTGATTCTCTTTATATCTCTTCTGGAAGAGCTCTGCCTGCTCTCTGGTAAAGGGAATTCCCAGGTCTTTCATAGTATTTTCAATTCTGTAAATCCGGGATTCATGAATGGAAACCTGTCCACTCTCGCTGAACAGAAACATTTCAGCGCTTCTTTTCCCGAAAATCCGGTAAAACAGCTCCGGATCCGGAAGCTTCCTGCCCAGACTGAACTCACAGGCTGTAAGCAACGGCTCCATCTGGCTGTATAAGGTATCATCTATGTCGAAAACCAGAAATCTTTCGTTGTTCATTTTACTGACTCTTTTCCTTGTTCGTATAATTCTTAAAAATATTATGCCGCAGTCTGCCGACAATAAAATAATTATACCTTTTTAATGTAGGTTACGCAATCTATTATTCAGTTTTCTATGTGTTTTCTAACTATTTCAAAGCAGAGTATATTTGAAAAATCTGTTTCGCAACCGGCATGCCTCGCTTTGTGGGAAATTTTACCCGAAAAAAGAGGTTCACCTTTTTTACAGATGAACCTCTCTCATTCTATTATTTACATTTCCGTGGCTGAATCAATCCCGGTTCTCCTGCCTTAGAGCGTGTCTAAAAAGCATTCCGGCAATCTGTATGCCTTACTAGAGCGTATTCGCCCAAGTGTTTAATTCCAGCCCTCGCCGTACTGGAGACCTGAGCCGCCTTCGTTATTCTCCCAGTCTTCCAGAAGATTATCATCCTGGCTGCTTCCCTGACCGTCACCGTTGTCCTTGGAATCCGTACTCTGTGTATTTGTGTTCTCGCCAAGAGTTACAGTTACTGTCTCTTCTTTGTAACCTTTTCCATCCGGAACTTCAATGGTAAGCTCTACATCCTCACCAGGCTCGTAGTAGGAAAGGAAATCAACCAGCTGTTCCTTGGTTGTAACAACCTTGCCTGCAAATTTTGTAATGATGGATTTTGCTTCAATGCCAGCCTCATCAGCTGCACCGCCTTCTGTTACGTCTCTTACAAGAACGCCTTCCGGAACACCATATGCTTCACTTACTTCACTGTCAACACTCTTAACTGTGATTCCCAGAACACCGTGGTTATCAACTTTATCTCTGGTCTCCTCATTCATCAGGCTCTCCAGAGTATCTGTTACATCAGAAATTGCAATTGCATAACCGATACCCTCAACCTCTGTGGAAGCAAGCTTTGCAGAGTTGATACCAACAACCTCACCGTTCATGTTCAGAAGTGCACCACCGCTGTTGCCTGGGTTGATTGCTGCATCTGTCTGGATCAGGTTTGTAGCGGAATTGCTGTCGCTGTCATAATCGCCGACTGTATCATCAGAATTCAGCTGACGGTTCTTGGCACTTACAATACCGGTTGTTACGGACTGACCGTAACCAAGTGCGTTACCAATTGCAACAACCTGTGCGCCAACCTTCAGGTCATCGGAATTACCGATGGTTGCGATCGTAATGGCATCCATTGTATCGCTGTCAATATCATCCAGGGAAACTGCTACAACTGCAAGATCCTTCTCGCTGTCATAGCCTTTTACCTTAGCCTCACATGCTGTGCTGTCGCAGAAGCCAACTGATAAGGTCTCCGCACCTTCTACTACATGATAGTTGGTTGCGATCAGAAGCTCGGAATCGTTCTTACCAATGATAATACCGGAACCGCTTCCCTGAACCTCCTGTTCCTGGGATGGTGAATAAGCACCGTACTGGCCAAACATTCCGTAGTAGTTCTGAACCTCTTCTACAGATTTAGTTGTAATGGAAACGATACTTGGCATTGCCGCTTCTACAATATCAGATACATCAAGGCTACCCTTTGCTGTACTCTCATCTTTGCTGTCATCCTTGGAATCATCTGATTTCTTCTCGGATTTCAGCAGCTCAACCTTATCTTCGCTTGCTGCCTGTACACTCTGCTCATAGCCTGTCAGATAGTTAACTCCTGTATATGTTCCTGCTGCAAGGCCGCCTGCCAGTACTGCACAAAGACTAATGCTTGCTGCCTTTTTAAGTTTTCTCTTTAATTCTTCATTTCTATTCTTCATGATAAAAGCCTCCTTTAGAAACTCCTTTATGTTCTCTTCATTTGATAGTTCACAGTATAGAGACAATTTGTGTTCTCTTTGTGGGAAAAATGTGTTTAAATTGTTAAATTCCGCCTTTTAATATTAGAGCGTGTTTGAAAAATCATTCCCGCAATCTGCACGCCCCACTTTGCGGGAGATTTCACCCGAATTCGGTTGCCGTAGCCCGCTACGGCGCCCTCATCCGAGCGAAATCTCCCACAAATTGTGACGCACATCTTGCAGAAAGCCTTTTTCAAACACGCTCTAGCATTAAAAAACCCGGACTGCAAGGCAATCCGGGTAAAGAACAATCATCTTTATTTGTTCGGCATGATCCAGAATTTCATGGTCGGGTAGCTGAGAACTACCTGAACCAGAATGTTCAGAACATTTGCGAGTGTAGGTGCAAGTGCTTCGGAAATACCGATGTTTACGAAAAAGCTCTGGCTGTAAGCCGGAAGTGCTGCGGATACAAGCACCAGCACAACTGCAAGTACAATGTATTTCGGTACAGCCTTCTCAAACGCTGCATTGGATTTGAAAACCAGGTTCTTCTGTACAAAGAAGTTTACGGTCTGGGCTGCTGCAGTTGCAACCAAAAAGCTTAAAAATCCACATAAACCAAGATTGGACTCGATATTATCAGCGTAATTGAACACCAGAAACTTAAATGGTGTATTTGCAAAGCTTTTGAAAATAAAACCGGTGCACAGCCACATGATAATGAAGTTTGTAATAGTTGCGCAGTTGGATAATACGTTGAATTTAATAAACTCCCAGATATTTGGGTGATCTTCGATTAACTGTTTGATTTTTCCCATAATGATACTCCTCCTATTTCTGCTCTTCCAGATCTTTCTCGTACTGCTTGTTCAGCTTCTGATTTCTGAAAAATCCGCTGATTACTTTTCCAAGACCGCTGAAATGGCCGTTTACAACCTTCAGAAGTCCCTCTACCATTTCCATAGAAACCATGCCGCCTGTCATCTTAGCGATTGCACGGAATGGCATGTTGTACTGGAACAAGGTGTTGAGATCCGGAATTCCCGCTGCCTCGCTCTTTTTCAGCTTTTCGCCCAGCTTTTTACAGATGAAGCGGGCAATTCCGCTCTTCGCGTAATACATCTGGCAAAGGGCATCGTTCATGCCAAGCTCGCCGCTCCAGCTTCCGTCCGGAATGGAATGTCCCAGGATCGTCTCGTACTCCTCATTTCCGACCTGCTGGATTTTTCCCTCCACGTAAGAAGAAACGCGGTTGGTATAGTATGGCATTACCTCAGTGGTTCCGATAATGGCAAGAGAATCCTGAAGACGGATATCCGCACAGCTTGCACCGATCATAATGCTGTAAACGCCGCCTTCTACTTCCCATTTATTTGTCTTCATATTCCAGTAACGGAATGTCTTGTCGTCGAACTTAATGGTAACGGTTTTCTCCTCGCCTGCCTTTAAGAACACCTTGGAAAAGCCTTTCAGCTCCTTGACCGGGCGGAAAACTTTTGCTCCCGGAAGTCCTACATAAAGCTGGGCAATCTCTGCACCATCATACTTTCCGGTGTTGCGAAGGGTAAACGTCGCCCCATCCGGCTTCACCTGAAGATTGTCATATTCAAATGTAGTGTAGGAAAGACCATATCCAAATGGATAGTTTACCGGCACACCTGCGGTGTCGAAGTAGCGGTATCCTACGTAAATTCCCTCTCTGTACTCAGAGTTCCGCTCCTGTGACGGATAGTAATTGTAAGAAGGAGTATCCTCATATTTCTTAATGTAAGTTTCTGCAAGCTTTCCAGATGGATTAACCTTTCCGGAAAGGATGTCAAGAACTGCGCCTGCACCAGCCTGTCCCATGAGGGCGGTATGAAGCAGGGCTTTGAAATGATGGTGCCATGGCATTTCGATAACAGAACCTGCGCTGATGATACCAACCATGTTTGCATTTGCTTTTGCCAGCTCCTGAATCAGGTTGATCTGGTTCTGGGGAATGCGGAGATGCTTACGGTCAAGACCTTCTGTCTCGCTTTTTTCGTTCAGTCCGAAGAAAAACAGAACTACATCAGAACGGCGTGCAAGATCCACGGCCTCTTTTTTCATAGCTTCGTCTTCCTTGCCGTCACGCTGATAACCGCGGACGATTCCAGTTACGGAAATTCCGCTGGTCTCCAGCATGTCCTTGATGGAATCTACTTTTGTGGAGTTTACCATGGAGGAACCTGCGCCCTGGTATCTTGGGTCAAAAGCGAAGTCACCGATTATGGCTGCCTGAACCTTTTCTCCAACCGGGAGAATTCCACCTTCGTTTTTCAGAAGGACTGCACTGTTTTCGCAGGCAAGACGTGCCAGCTTGTGATGCTCCTCATGGAGAGCCTTCTTGTCAGCCACTTTCTTGTAATGTTTCGCATTTTCGGAAGTAGTAAGTACAAGGTCAAGAAGCTCGTCTACACGCTCATCGATATCTTTTTCGCTGATCTTGCCGCTTTCTACACTGGCAAGAAGCTCTCTTGCTGCATCAAGTCCTGGAGTCGGCATTTCCAGGTTGGAACCGTTCTTTACACCCAGGGAATGGTCGTTGGAAGCACCCCAGTCTGTGATCACAGAGCCATCGAAGCCCCACTCATCGCGAAGGATGTCTTTGAGCAGATGCTCGTTTTCGTTGGCGTAGACACCGTTTACTTCGTTGTAGCTGCTCATAACCGTTTTCGCGCCGCCCTCTTTGATGGCAATCTCAAAACCGGTGAGGTAGATCTCACGGAGAGTTCTCTCATCTACCACTGCGTTCATTGCCATACGGCGAAGCTCCTGGCTGTTTACAGCGAAATGTTTTGCGCAGGCTGCTGCTCCTGTGCTCTGCACACCGCGGATAAAAGCAGCTGCCATTTTTCCGGAAAGATAGGGATCTTCGGAAAAATACTCGAAGTTACGTCCACAGAGAGGATTTCTCTTAATGTTCAGTCCCGGTCCAAGAAGAACGTTTACGTCTTCTTCCATGGATTCTTCACCAAGGGCAACGCCTACCCTCTGCTCCAGTTCTTCATCCCAGCTGTTTGCCATAGCTGCCGCTGTAGGAAAACAGGTTGCCGGCACTGCCGGATTGATTCCCAGATGATCTCCTGCTCCAGCCTGTTTGCGCACACCATTCGGTCCGTCTGAACAGAAAATCGCCGGAATATCCAGACGTGGGAAATCTCTTGTCTGCCACTCGCTTTTTCCGCTGAGGAATGCGGCTTTTTCTTTCAAGGTCATATTATCTATGATGTTCTGATATTTCATGCTTGTGATTACCCCCTTTTATATTGCCATAAATATAACACAACCCCGTCTGTAAAAGACGGGGTTGGCACAAACTGTCAATATATTGCACAAGATGCATTTAAAAACCATTTATTTTCATCCCAGCACTTTCTGCAGCGTTTTCTCCAACACCTGCAGATTCACAGGTTTGGAAAGATGTCCGTTCATACCGCTTGCAAGGGAACGCTTCACATCCTCGTCAAAAGCGTTGGCACTCATTGCGTAAATCGGGATCTTTTTGCAGTCCTCACGATCCAGATTCCGGATGGTCCGGGTAGCTTCCAGTCCGTCCATTTCCGGCATCATAATATCCATAAAGATCATATCGTAATATCCGGGAACAGATTCTTCCATGCGCCGCACAGCTTCTTCGCCGTTAACTGCCTGCTCGGTTTCAATTCCGTAATTTTCAAGGATCGTACAGATAATTTCCATATTCAGCTCATTATCCTCAACCACCAGGATTCTTTTTCCCGGGAAGCTGATCTCCTCCGGCTGGCTGGTGACCGTAGTCTTCTCGCCGCTTACCGGCTGAAGCTTCACGCAAAAGCTGAAGCTGCTTCCCTTACCAGGCTCACTTTCCAGCTTAATATCGGAATCCATCATCCGCACAATTCTTCTGCTGATGGCAAGACCAAGACCAGTGCCCTGTTTTCTCGCATTATCAGAATTATCCGCCTGCTCAAACTGCCGGAAAATAAGCTGCTGTTTCTCAGGTGCAATTCCAATTCCATCATCCCGGACTTGAAAATACAGATTGGAAAAGCCATTCTCTTCTTCCGTCTCGCGAACGGTCAGCCACACATGTCCATCTGGCTTGGAATACTTCAGCGCATTTCCCAGAAGATTTACCAGAACCTGGTTCAGCCTCAGGGAATCTGCCAGAAACCAATGGTTTTTCAGCTGGATATCTGCTATATACTGAATGTTATTTTCGTTCAGCTTCGCTTCCAGCAAAGGACGAAGTCCCTGTATCATCTCCATGAGATTACATTTTTCTTCGATCAGCCTCATCTTTCCGCTCTCAATCTTGGACATATCCAGAATATCGTTGATAAGTCCAAGCAGATATTCCGAGGAGTACTCGATTTTTCTCAGACAGTCGATCCGCCGCTCCTCAGTCTGTCCATCTTTCAATGCAATCTCCGTCATACCCATAATACCGTTCATAGGAGTACGGATCTCATGAGACATACGGGCCAGGAAATCCGATTTCGCCTTGGCAGAAAGATCGTGACGCTCCAGATTCAACCGGTTCTGAATAATTGCACTGATTTCTTCCAGACACTTGCACTCTTCTTTTTTCTCCAGGACATCCTGGTCAATGTCCCGGAATACAATACTTCCGGAATACTGTCCGTTGTCTGTCATATGAAATACAATATCGTTTTTGCCTGAAGCAAAAGGCTGAATCAGCGGCTCTTTCCGAATGCTTTCCCCGGAGGTCAGAAGCTGCTGCATTTCCTGTGTCTCCACAAAGTGCTGATATTGCTTCTCAGAACAGTGGACCATACCGTCCCAGTCATCCTTTTTCTCCCAGGATTTCCAGCCGTACAGCAGGTTATTTACCATATATTCCTCGTTGAAATGGGTAATCACAATGTCTGCCAGATGGTATTTCTCCTGCAGCTTCAGCGCCAGAATATCCAGAACCACAGAAGTATCACCATCTCTGTCAAACAGATTCAGGGCTATGGAGGAAAGTGTCATTTCCTTCAGACGTTCCAGAGAAGCCACCTCAGCAAATGCCACATCAACCGCACAGGCTTTTTCCACCGTTGAAAGCTCCTCATAGAACATGATTTCCTGCTTTCCATGACGTGCAGCTGTAAGAGCAGTCTTCGTCTGTTCAAGTGCCTCAGACAGCGAATTTCTGCTGCCTGTAACTGCGATTCCACATTTCAGGGAAAGGGACAGATGCTTCTCATCTGTAAGCGCCCCAAACTCCTTTTCCAGTCCCTGCACACTTCTCACGATCGGTCCGGTCGTACATACCGGCAGCCATACCAGCATCTGGTCTGCACCAGCCCTGATATAAATACCACCGTTTAAACCGTCCTCCTGGAAGCGCTTCGCCAGCAGACCTGCAAACTGCTCCAGGATAATATCTCCGAAGATCAGGCCATAACGCTCATCGATTTTGGAAAACTGCTGGATTTCCAGAAGTACCAGTACTCCCTCCGGGTCATCCCGACACAGTGTTTCCACAACCTCCAGTCCGCTTCCAAGACGGTAAAAAGAGGTAATGGAGTCATAAATCTGCTTTCTTTTCTGCGCCTGCTCCAGAAGCTTGTGCTGATGTACATTGTGAATACAGCCAACGATCCTGCTGCGCTCTTTATTCTCATTAAAAGTAATGCTTCCGGATAGATTTACCCACTGAAATTCTCCATTAGCATGCTGCAGACGAAAGTCAACATCCAGAACGCCGCCTGAGCTTTTTACTGCGTTCATCAGCTTTGCCTTATCTGCTGGATGGATACTGTCATTATCAAGGAATTCCGGATGCTTTCCACAGTCCCATACACCGTCATTGCCTTTGCTGTTAACTATTTCCAGCAGTTTTTCCCTACATTTGTAGGTGAAAAAGGCATCCTGGGAACTTTCTACCGCAATCCGATAGCGCTCCTTTTCCTCCAGAAGCTGATTCTCTGTCTGCATCTGGGTATCCGTCAGATTCTCTATCACTTTGTGGAGCTCATCAAGCTCCTGAATACCTGACTCCTGAAAACTGTGAATTCCCTTCACTCCGCCTCGTACACTCTCCACCAGATGGTAAACCGGTTCCGTCGCATACTGGACAAGAAAATAAACCAGAATAACTGCCATCAGGGCACTTCCCAGAATCGCTCCCAGGATTCTCTCATAAACATCGGAAATCAATCCATACACAGAATCCTCTGTAACAAAACCGCACAATGCCCACTGTGTATCTTCATACGGCACATTTCTGCTGTACAGCTCCAGATTGCTCACAAGTCCGTAAATCTGCTGTTTCCCAATGGCAGCCCCCTGTACCAGCCGCAAATTCTCCTGCACCGGCTCCTCCAGAACAAAGTCACTTCCGTCCCGGGAAACTGCATCATACAGCGCACCCTCACCGGCAATTCCCTCATAATTTCCATTTCCATGGTCTACCACAAGGGCAAATCCTGCATTCAGATCGGAATCCAGATCTTTTACCGGAAAAAATTTGGTCAGATCATTCACTCCCACTTCAATTCCAAGCACACCGTAAACGGTTTTATCATAAACAAGAGGTACCGAATATGTGATCATCTTATGGTTATCCATATAGAAATCTTCCAGAATAAACGGCTTCGACCAGTAGCCCAGGTTTTCCATACTGGTGTGGGAATCAACGTAATTTTCTGCTGTTATATATGGCTGGTAAAAAAAGTCATCGGCATCTCTTTTCCCATTGCCCTGGAAGCGGAAATCTGTATGCCAGGAAGTATCCAGTGAAATGGACATATTCTGTGACAGTACCTTACTTCCACGCTCCATCAGCAGATCCGTGCGGGAAGCCGTTTTGGTCTGGGGGTCTGAGTCTCTCACCCAGAAGCCTTTGTATTCCCCTTCCGAATCTGTGTCGCCGTCATTTCCCAGAACCAGAAAAATTCCAGAAGTGGAATTGTACTGCAAAACCTCCACCATATCATAGAAAACCGTTTCCAGATATTCCTCCTGGACTTTCCCTGAGCCCATGAAGCCCTGCATATCCATCTGATGATCGCTCAATACCTTTGTTAACGCTGCGGAAAGACTGTCACTTTCCTTGTACACGCTGCTCCACTGCTCGATCATATCGTTCTCCAGAACCACCTTACGGTTCTCCACCGTATGACTGTCCAGACCGATAACCGCATTCTCCATGTTTGAGCGGATTCCGCTGAAAATCAATGTCAGGAATGGGACTGCACCCTGTACAAACACAATGATCAGTATAGGAATCAGAAATATATTCCAAAGAGATTTCTTTTTCTTCACAGTCTTCCTCACCTCCTTGTTTGCAGAAATGTTTTTTAATCCTGCTCCAGGCTATGGCAGAATTCCGTATACCAGTTCTGGAAATTCTCATCTGTCAGATACTGTGCAAGAGCCTCTTCCCGGCTCTCTCCGTCTGCGATTGCAGCGTCCATGGCATCTTTATCTGCCTTTGCCTTGTCAGCCAGGGAATAATCCAGGATCTTACGGGCACTGTAGCTATTGTCAAAAGCTCCAATTGTATAGAAACTTGTTTTATCAAAGTCTTCCATTTCCGTTGCAAAACAATCGTAAACCTTCTGGTTGACTTCTATATTATTCTCTTTGATAACGGAATCCAGTGTCTCTACGCTGTTGGCTTCTTTCAGCACCGGCATATAGGAGGATTCGCATACAAAGCGCAGGTTCTGGTTCTTCTGTGTGAACCATTTCAGGAATACACTTGCAGCATACTCATGTTCCTCATCAGACTTGGTCACTGCCATTCCGGCCCCCTGCTGAACTTTTATGTTCTCGCCGCCCTCCATAACCGGAGAATCACATACGATGTAATCAATCGGATAGCTTTCATTCTCTTTTTCCACGGTATCCGGGAAGTATACAGCGGAAGATGTGGAGCCTGTGTATGCAAGAATATCTCCTGTCTTCACATCATCGGAACGGAATTTTCCAAGAGATGCGAAATAGCCCTTCATATATGGTACATAGTAATTATCCCAAAGGCGGCGGATCAGATCTTCATCTGTGTTTAAGATCATTTTTCCATCTTTCACCTGGAAAATTTCCTTTCCCATCTGCTTCATGCCAATGATAAAATAGTTGGACATGGAGTCTCTGCCGTAGAATGCTTTTCCATCGTCCGGCACATCCGGGGTCTGCTCATCCGTCCACTCATAATAGCGCTGTGCAACCTCTGTAATACCTTCTGTAGTGGCAAGTTCATCCACTGTAGTTCCAGTGGCTTCTGCAAAAGGCTCCCAGTCAGTCTTATTGATCATGGTGATCTCTGTAGATTTGGCAACCGGGAAAAGATATAAAGCGCCATCCTGGTTAAAATAGCCCTCCTGGATGTAGGAATCTACATACCTGGACAGCTCATCTTCTGTAAAATACACGGAAAGGTCTGCCAGCTTGTCCTGCTGCTGTACTGCGTAAGCAGTATCAGAATAGGAAGAGAAAATATCCGGCAGTTCTTCTGCTCCTACTTCTCCATTCAAAGAGCTGTTGACTGCTTCCTCAAGGTCGGATACGGAACCCTGACTGTAGCTCTCCACGTAGATACCCTCCTCTTTTCCAACGGAGGCGTTAAATTCCTTTACAAGGATGTCAAACATTGCCTGTTGGGCACCGTTGTAATAATGCCAGATTGTTAGGGACACCGGGTGATCCGGATCCAGCTTTACAGATTTACCGCTTCCATCTTTGCTGCTTCCACAGCCAGCTAAAGATGCGGTCATTATTGCGATTAACATCATTGCCACACATTTTTTCTTCATACTCTTTTACTCCCTCACGGCACCTGATGCCGCAGCTTAACTCAATATATACTTCTGCCTGCAGCACTGTCCAAAGACCGGCTGACATGGCAGACCAGAGCGTGTTTGAAATTCCAAATCTTCAAAACAAAAAGCCCCTGCAACAAGTAAAATGCATCGCTGACTTCTACGGAATACAATATCCTTTCCAGCGTTTTTACATGTCACATGGGTAAATTTATAACGCATA
Source organism: Ruminococcus sp. RTP21484sp1_RTP21281st1_A8_RTP21281_210402 (assembly GCF_040914025.1). Classification (NCBI taxonomy): domain Bacteria; kingdom Bacillati; phylum Bacillota; class Clostridia; order Eubacteriales; family Oscillospiraceae; genus Ruminococcus; species Ruminococcus sp. RTP21484sp1_RTP21281st1_A8_RTP21281_210402. Next base: position 21,719 of record NZ_JBCPGE010000015.1, on the reverse strand, counting down.
GGCTTATTATAGGAAATGTCAGAAAAAGAATCAATAAATATTCATGAAAAAGGACAGAAAATATTTCATTTCTGTCCTTTCAAAATATACGTTATTTCACAGTCACCTTGCACTTAACTGTTTTCTTCCCTGCTTTCACCGTAATTACGGCTGTTCCTTTTTTCTTTGCAGTAATTCTGCCCTTGGAATCTACCTTTACTACCTTGGAGGAGCTGGATTTGTAGGTGATTTTTTCTTTGCTTGTTACTGGTTTTAAAACCGGTTTCAGGGAATATTTCTGATTTTTCTTTAATTTCAGTGTTTTCGGTACGCCTGTGATCTTTGTGGTTTTTACAGCGGTTTTCTGGACTTTTACGGTAACAGACTTTTCATATCCGCTGTTCAGGTATATGTGAATACGGGTTTTGCCTGTAGTTTTACCGGCGGTAATGTTACAGGTTCCATCTGAACTAACAGATACATCTGCAATACTCCAGTTATCCGTACTCCAGGTGGAAATGAAATCTCCCTTTGCAAGCCCGGTTACTTTCAGACACTTCGTCTTCTGTCCGGTCTTCAGCACAATACTGGACTGATTCAATTTCATTGTTGGCTGCAGTCTGTCCCGGGTAATTTTTGTTTCCTGCTCGCCGCATGCACTGCAGGTACGTGTCTGAACTTCTTCCTCATCCACAGTTGCTTCCTGGGTTACTGCCCATGCAGAAAATTTATGTCCGGTTGCTTTTATTGTAGTTCTCTTTTCCGTATCGCAATATCTGCAGGTGTATTCATCAACTCCGTCATCTGTACAGGTTGCATCTTCATGCCATGTCCTTACCCAGCTATGTCCGGTTGCCGGAATTGTCTCTTTCTTTTTGTCACCACATCTTCTGCAGGTATAAGTTTTTTCTCCGTCACTTTCACAGGAAGCATCTTCTGTTGTTTCCCCACGGTTCCAGTCATGACCAAGTGCCGGTGTTTCTTTTGTATAGTAATCACCGCAAAATTCACAGATTTCTTCTTCAGATCCCGAATAGGTACAGCCACTCATTTTTATCACATGTGACTTGTAGGAATGGGTATGGTTCGGATTGTAACTGTAATATACGGTTGTATTTGAATCACAAATGTATCTGGGCTGCCACGTGCTGCTATTTGCATAGCAGCGGATACTTCTCAGCTTGGCACATTTTTTAAACGCATCATTTCCTATAGATGTCAAACTTGCCGGGATTTCTATGGTTTCTAACGCATTACATCTGCCAAAAGTCTGATCTCCAATTCTGGTCAGACCCTCTGAAAGCTTTACACTTGTCAAGCTGGTACAGCCCTGGAATACACCGCTTCCGATGCTCGTTACGCTTGCAGGAATAGTTATGCTTGTCAAACTGCTGCAGTTCCAGAATGCCTGAACTTCTATAGAGGTTACCGTTCCCGGAATGGTTACACTTGTCAGACTGGTACAATTGCCAAATGTCATACCATCTATGGTTGTTACGCCTTCTGGAATTGTCACACTTGTCAGATTGGTGCAGCCGGTAAATGCACCGGAACCAATGCCGGTCACTCCTTCAGAGATAACCACGCTTGTTATTTTAGTGTTGCCAGCAAATGCATCATCTGCGATGCTTCCAGTTCCGGAAATTACCAGTTTCCCATCATCTGACAAGGTGTAGGTAATTCCTGTGTCTTCTCCATCTGAAAAAACCAGGGCTTCGTCTGCTGTTGCCGCTTCCTCATTCTGCCATTCTGCAGCTGCTTCCATGCCAGGCGCATCTGAGAATGAATCCTCTGACGGCTGATCCTCCGCCTGATCCATCTCCGGAGTCTGAACCTGTTCCTGAACCTCATCCTGATTATCCAGACCCTCATTCTCCACTTCGTCAAATACTGCTTCTGCTACTTCCTCAGAAGAAAAATCAGCTCCACTTACTGCCAGTGCTGCTCCGTCTGCACTTGTGATTGCCAGCAGCAATGCTGCGGCCAGTGCCAGTCGTCTGTTTCTCATACGCTTTACCTCGCTATTCTTTTTTTCGTCTTTTCAAACACACTCCAGAGGCAAAGATTTTTCCATTAATATCTGCTGTATAACACTAAACACTTCCCCAAAATGGATAACCTGCTATTCTGCAAATGAGCCCGCAGCATACTCCCTCCCAAAATTTGTCAGACGATTAATTTAATGATAGCGTAAAACCGCATTTAAAACAATTAACTAACAGCATAGTATAGACGATAATATCAAAAAAAGACAGAGAATCTTTCATCTCTGTCCAAAAGTTTGGTCTCATAATTATAGCAATGCACAACTTTTATACATTACAAGCCTACCGTTCACAACGTAAACCAAAACTATTTCTTCAATGTTTCATTCATACTTCCCATGCGGTATCCCTGGAGATCCATGGTCACGTATGTAAAGCCATATTCTTTGAAGGCTTTCACGATCTGGTTGCGGTTCTCCAGGACTTTCTGGAGTTCATCTGGCAGTACTTCAATTCGTGCCAGTGTACCATGAATACGCACACGTAGCTGATGAAATCCCAGATCCAGAAGAAGCTGCTCTGCCTTATCTACCATGCCAAGTTTCTCCTTCGTGATGGTCTCGCCGTACACAAAACGGGAAGAAAGACAGGCGAAGGACTGTTTCTCCCAGGTGGGAAGGTCAAGGTCTTTGGACAGGGCGCGGATGTCTTCTTTATATAATTCGCTATGGCGCAGCGGGCTCTTAACTCCAAGCTCTGCAACAGCCTGTAAACCAGGTCTGTAATCGCCGTTGTCGTCCATATTGGAGCCTTCTGCCACTGCATTCAGCCCCTCTTTTCTGGCAATGTCCCAAATTTTCTCAAATAACTCTTTCTTACAGATATAGCAACGATTGGCAGGATTCTGGCAGAAGCCCTCAATTTCCAATTCTTCAGACTCTACTGTAATGTGTCGGATTCCTTCCTTCTCACAGAAGGCTTTCGCCTCCTCCAGTTCTCTCTTCGGGAAAGAACAGGACATGGCAGTAATCGCGATACATTTATCCCCCAGCACATCGTGTGCTGTTTTCAAAAGAAACGTGGAGTCCACCCCGCTTGAAAAAGCCACAGCCACACTTCCCAGACTGCGTAAGTATTCTTTTAAAGCCTCGTATTTATTCTGCTGCTCTTTGGTTGCAGTGATTTCGCTCATATGATTATCCTCCTGCGGCGATATGTTGCTATTTATGTTACTACGAATTATCCTAGTATGTCAATGGGATTAATTGTGATTTTCTTCATCATCCTTAACTTAAACGCCAGGTTCATTCCCCCTGGCGTTCTTTCAGTCTCTGTTCAGCTGCGATCCGCTTGGGATGTTCCGGTGGGTAGCATTCCCGGAAGCCTTCCACGGCGGCTTTCAGATATATATCTTCTTTTTCTTCATCTCCAAGTGCGCGGTAAACGCGTGCCAGATTCCAGGTAGGCTCTGCAACTGCCGGACCTACAAGTCCATTCTCCTTCGCAAGCTCCAGCGCCTCTGTCAGATATGGGATCGCTTCTTCCGGTCTTCCCAAGTCCAGGTAGACTACACTCATATTGTTGTCCACCATCAGAAGTATAGAGCCCTCACGATAGCCATTCTTAAGCAGCTGATTGCGAACCGCAAGATGACATGCCAACGACTCTTCCCTTCGTCCGGCGGCATTGTACATTCGTGCCAGTTCCTCTGACATGGCAGAATATATCTGATTTTTCTCACCACAGTACATTTTGCACCTTTCCGTTGCTTGTTCCATACAATAGGCGGCTTCTTCCATATTCTGATCCATAGCTGCAAGCTGACCACGAAGCTGCCATATTGCAAACTCACTCTCACCCTGACGCTTTCTTTGTATCTGTTGTATCTGCTCTATTTTTTCCAGACAATCTGCCAGCTTTTCTTTTTCCTGAAGAAACATATGACATTCTGCTTTTTGATAAAGAAAATCCAGTATTCTCTGGCTATGCCCCCATTGTACACACATAAGGATTCCACGTTCTGCCCACATTTCAGCCTTTTTCACATTAAGCTTCAACATCTGCATATTCGTCTGCAAAAGCACATATCCAATTTTATAATCAATATTATCCTTCTGTTGAAAAATTAAATCACAGATCTCCCGGTAACACTCATAATTACTGCTCTGCTCCAACCCATTGCAAAAATCACTTATAGCAAACAACATCCATTCCGATGATAGCGTTCTCTTTTTCAGCTGTTCGCGGAAGAGTTCTATATATTCTTCGTTTTGTTCAGGTTTTGTCTCTGTCAGACACGCTACCATAAACTTCGTCTCATTGGAAATCTGTGCACATCTTTTTTCCAGTTTCCGGATTTTCTCGCACATAGGAACAGGCAGCTCCAGATATCGGGCAGCCTCTGACGCCAGTGCCACAAGCTGGTCACTGACCGCTCCCTGCACTCTGGAAATTCCCTGGAAGACAAGCCACGCAATTTCCTCCATACGAGGATCCTCATCTTTCGGTGCCTGTTTCGGGAAAAAGCACTTCTGTGCCCGCTCCCAGAATGACTGAAACTCTGCTTCTGAAAAATCCTTTGTACACAGACTCTCTGCAATTACAGGATGCATACGATAACCATTTCCCGTATCTTCCAGCCAGCCGAATTTCACCAGTCTGCCAAGCGCCTCTCCCAGAGTTTCGTTTTTCTTCAAAAATCCCTGGAAAAACATCACAGTAAAATTCCGGTCAATTTCCTGATAAGGCAGAAGCGCGAACATCCTTGCCAGCTGGCTTCCTGTTTCTCCAATATCAGCCAGTTTGTACAGCCCACGGTACATATCAATGAGTCCGGACTCTTCTGCAACATCATTCCAGTTATTCTGCAGCTCTTCTTCCAGATAATCCCAATTTCCGAAATAGTAGGTTCCCGCTTTTCCAAGAAGCTTCAATGTCAGAGGATGCTGAAAAATCTCTTTTTCCAGCAAACGACTCAGCCGGTTTTTTTCCTCTCTGGAAAGTATTTTGTTGTAATTGTCACGAAAAATCAAACTTAAGGCACTCTTTTGCGGTGCCTTTATGCCAAATGTAGTAAACCCATCCAGATGTTTCTGACGTGAAGTAACAAATATGGTGCACGGCAGATCTTTCAGTTCTGACAGGTAAGGATCTTCCTCTTCCGTATGGTTCATATTATCCAGAAAAAGCACTGTTTTTTCCTGATGCTCTTCTGACAGGTGATAGATACTTTCGTGAAATCTTTCTTCCACGCTCTCACCAGTAAGATTCAGAAAACTTCTGGAAAAGCTGACCGCCAGATTCTCCTCATACTGAACAGCTGCGATCCGGCACTTCACTTCTTCCTGCTCCATCCAGCTCACAAGCTGACGCATAAGTTCTGTTTTTCCAATTCCTCCAATTCCGGAAATCAGATACTTTCCGGAATTGAAGAACATCTCTTTCAAGTCATATAACTCTTCTTCTCTGCCAAAGAAATGGCTGGCTTTCACAGATTTCCGGAACAATTCACAGTTTCGCAAGGTGAGAAAACTCTGCCTGGTTTCCACGGATTCCTGATAAATACAGCTCCAGATATATTCCGGCTTTAAGTCTTCACGGTTTCTTACCAGTTCCATTTTTGCCCCGGATATTTCCGGCCCCGCCATCGCGTGCAGACTAAGCAGGGTAAACAACCAGGCATCCCCAAAGGACTGGGAAAAATCCTTCTGTTTTTTCTCTATGTAACCGATCCAGAAGATCAGCTTTTCCCCACACTCTCTGGACAGCCATGGATCTGACTCCATGACCATGCCCAGAAATTTTCTCAGCTTCTGCACAAACACAGAATGATTATAATTTTTTTCTTTCAGGAACTTTTCAAAAATCAATACCTGGCTGCCAAATGTCTCCGCATTCAGACCTTCCAGCACTTCCTCTATGTATATATGATACAAGGGAAAGCTTTCCTTGCGATTACAAAATTCCGAATGATAACGGTTCTGGCTTCCATCCTTTCGAAAAATCATTTTTCCGTGTCTGGTGCTTTTCCACTCATAGAGAAGATATTCATCCCAGAATCTGACCAGAGTCAGACCTTTTTTACTTTTTTCTCCCAGAATTCCGGTAGAATAGACCGGATAATCTTTCACGGTAAACAACCGATATAAGTTTTTCAGCGAAAGCAACACATTTGTCTGCTCATCTTTTTTCATGTCACGTTCTCTCCGGTTGTAAACACAGTTCCTTTTTTATTACTGTCTGCTGGTCACCTGACCAGCAGCACTTTTTGCAGGTAACTAAATACAACAACTGATTTCTTATTTTTTGATTGTAATCTTAGCTTTCTTTGCGTACACGCCAAACACCTTCTGTTTCTGCTTGTTCAGTTTATAGGCACAAGCACGTATATAATACGTATGTCCCTTAGAAAGATTCTTTATCGTTACTGTATTCTTCTTGGATTCCTTGATTGCTACAATATCTGTAAGACCGGAATCTGCTGTCACTACAAATGCATAACCAGCAGCACCTTTTACCTTGGATGCCGTAATGGTGATCGTGCCCTTCTTGTTATTCTTTACACTGATCTTCTTTACCTTCGGCACAACATAGGTTGTAAACTTAACAGCCTTGCTATACTTTCCAGTAACCTTCTTGCCGCCGCCCTGTGCGATTGCTCTTACTTTTACATAATAGGTCTTTCCAGATTTCAAACCGTAGATCAGTTCATTGTTTTTATTTTCCTCGACAATGTAATTCTTTACATTCTTCTTAAATTTCTTGTCAGTGGAAATTGTGATCTGATATCCGGTTGCACTTGCAATCCGCTTCCAGGAAATCTTGGCGCCATCGGTAAGCACATTGGTGGCCTTGGTTCCGGTAACCTTCGGAAGCTTGGACGGAATTACGGTATTCTGGTTGCCATTAGATGGATTTGGTGCTTTGGTTGGCTCTGGGGCTTTGGTCGGGTTCGGGGCCTTAGTCGGTTCCGGGGCTTTGGTCGGGTTCGGAGCCTTGGTTGGCTCTGGGGCCTTGGTCGGTTCCGGGTTCTTAGTCCAGTGTGCATAAAATTTAACACCATTTACTAATTCAGACCCTGTTGGTGTATAAGGATTCTCTATCTTATCCTCATACCAATCCATCCAATAGTCAAAGGTATAGCCTTCACGGGTAGGATTGCTCAGACTGATACTGTTTCCTCCTACAAAAGTGGATGGATTGGAGCTATTATTCGTTCCACCGTCCAGATCATAGGTAATCGGAAGCACATCGCCATCCTCATAATAGAAAGTATAACGGTCATTAAAATAATTATCAACATAGGAATTTCTTACAACATATAATTTACAGCTGTCTTTGATGGAATCAAAGGCATAATAGTTTGAATGATCCCCAAGGGAAGCCAGGCTTGCACGATCCAGATCCAGTACCCGGGCCGGAATATGGATTTCTGTAAATTTACAGGAATCAAAGGCAAATCCGCTTAACAGAACCACATCTGACGGAAGTGTATAGCTTCCTGCCCAGCTTTTTCCTGCAGGATAGCAACAAATATTATTGCCTATAACCTCTCCACCGTAGGTTTTGTAAACTTTGTCATAAAGAATACCATCTTTTGAGAAAAAGATGGAGTTTCCTGCATCTACCGTAATGGACTGCAGATCTGTACAACCCTTAAAGGAGCCGTCCCAGATGGATTTCACATCAGAACCAACACGGATGCTTACGATACCACTGTCAGCGAACTGATAATGTAGGCTGTCTGTTCCATGGATATATACATTTTCAAGATGAAGGTTCTTGCAGCCCATAAATGCAGCGTCTTCAATGCCTCCGCTTACACTTGCTGGAAGAGAAGTAAATCCGGTAAGGGCGGTACATCCCTTGAATGCATAACTTCCGATTCTTGTCAGACCATCTGGAAGATTTATGGTTGTAAGGTTTTTATTATCTGTGAATGTCTCAGAGCCAATTTCTTTCAGAGTAGATGGAAGTGTTACTTTTTTCAGAGTTTTAATATTTACCATATGTCCCTCTGTAGGTTCTCCCTCTTCATCCCATTTTGTCCACTCAGTTGTATCAATTCCATTTATATAGGTAAGACCTTCCGCAAAGGAAACCTCCTCCACAGATTGCTCGTCTCCCATATCCAGATAGGAAGGGGCGTTGTAAATTCTTTTCAGATTAACACAGCCTTTAAAAGCCTCCCCATCAATTTCATTGTATGCTCCCGTTGGTGGAAGTGTTATTTCTTCCAGTTTATCACAACCCAGGAATGCCCATTCGTCTATTTTTACAGGCTGAGCACTTCCCACTGCTGCATTAAAATATACGATCTGAAGATTTGTACAACCAGCAAAAGCTCTGTATCCAATGGATAATGTAGGGTTCTGTGGAAGCTGAATTGCCGCTATTCCCCTATGATTATAAAACGCATCTCTCAGTACACAGCATACACTGTCAGGAAGAATCACCTTATATAACATATAGTCACTGCTTTTCCCGCCATAAGTGAAGCTATAATATGCCTCGTACGGATTAGTTTTGTCTGGATCGCAGTAACCTACTCCAATTACTTTCTTTGCCACACCATTTTTATATACAACACTTGGAAACTGCAATTCCATAGAAGTCGCTTTGTCTACAGAACTAATAAATGCCTCTCCCTTTGTTCCATATTCATAGGCATTCCAGATCTGTCCCTTACTGTCTGTCCAGGAAAATCCTTCCTTATCCCACTTTTCCGGTTCAAAGTTAAAGAACTGACCGGAGTCTGCATGTACACTCAGCGCCATGCCAAGGCACATGATAATGCCCAGAAACAGCATTTTGATACATCTTGAAATTTGTTTTTTCACTCTTTCTTCCTCCCTCATTGTTTCAGTCATTTCCCTGTAAACGGTAACACAGCATCCTCTGTTTTCTGCAAAATTCATCAGGAAAATTCACTCTTTTTTCTCATAAAAAGAATATCATATTGAAATTTTTGAAACAATAATGTTAAGGAAGGTTACGGTTTTTATGCACAAGATTGCTTTTTTTATGCATATAAAAACCTATGGAAAATTATGGTCATGAATCTTTGGGTACACAGATTGATGGAATGAATTTTCAAACACATTTTAGAGCATGTCTGAAAAAGGCTTTCTGCAAAGTTTAAATCTGAAATAAAAAAAGGACTGCCACTTCCAACATGCATCTTTCGCATATCAGACACGACAGCCCTCACTGGCATCACGCCACTTCCTTATTTATTGTTCATAGATTTTACAAAAGCATTACTGTCCACTCCGCTGCCCAAAAGCTCTTCACGGAACGCAGCCAGCCATAGACTCTATTACTCGGTAAACAGTGGTGTAGAATAGTATCTGTCACCAGTATCCGGAAGAAGTGCTACGATCACTTTGCCCTTGTTCTCAGGCTTCTTTGCATAGTCGATTGCGGCTTTTAAAGCAGCTCCGGAAGAGATTCCAACCAGGATTCCTTCTTTGTGTGCAAGAAGCTTCGCTGTGGCAAATGCCTCATCCGCCTCTGCTTTATAAATCTCATCATAAACCTTGGTATTCAGAACATCCGGAACAAATCCGGCACCGATTCCCTGGATCTTGTGCGGACCTGCTTTTCCCTCAGATAATACCGGGGAGGTAGAAGGCTCAAGTGCTACAATTTTCACATTCGGGTTCTGCTCTTTCAGATATTCACCTGTTCCGGTAAGGGTTCCGCCTGTACCAACACCTGCGATGAAGATATCAACCTTTCCCTCAGTGTCCTTCCAGATCTCCGGACCTGTAGTCGCCTTGTGCACTGCCGGGTTCGCCGGGTTCACAAACTGTCCTGGGATGAAGCTGTTCGGAATCTCCTCTGCCAGTTCGTTGGCCCTGGCAATGGCACCTTTCATTCCCTTGGTTCCATCGGTAAGAACAAGCTCTGCGCCGTATGCTTTCAGAATATTTCGACGCTCAACACTCATGGTCTCTGGCATGGTGAGGATGATTCTGTATCCCTTAGCTGCTGCGATAGATGCCAGACCGATTCCGGTATTTCCAGAAGTTGGCTCAATGATTACGGAACCTTCCTTCAGGATTCCCTTCTGCTCTGCATCCTCGATCATAGCCTTGGCAATTCTGTCCTTAACGCTTCCTGCCGGGTTAAAGTATTCCAGCTTCACAAGAACAGTAGCTTCCAGTCCAAGCTCCTTCTCAATATTAGTAACCTCTACAAGTGGGGTGTTTCCGATTAATCCAAGTGTTCCCTTATAGTATGCCATATCCATTCCTTTCCCGGCGCCTGCGGCCGCTTTACATTTATTCGAGGTGATGTCGCCGTATGGCGGCCCGCCTGTTATGTCTGTATCTGCCCCCAGTAACTGCCAGCTTGCTTCTTCGGCAATAATTGTCGATATTCCGTATTGATTTACTGGGTTATTTATTCGTTAAATGGATATTACCACTATTAACCCACTATGTCAATAGGTTTTTGGGATTTTATATAAGAAAATAGATTGGAGCGTTACTGTTCACTGGTAACATTCCGCGAGGTGTTTTTTGTGAACAAAGTTCACAGTAACATTAGAGCCGTCGCGTAGCGACGCTTGTACGATTTCTATACACTACAAAATCTCCACAATATACAAGAAAAGTACACCCAGTACTAATTAACACGTTGTGTTGTTTCGTGTTTTTAGCTGAATGTACCTTATTTTAAATAAATTATCACTCCTCTTCCTCAGCAACTTCACAGACCATCTCATATGCATCTTCCAGCGCGTCCAGAGCCTCAGTCAGTGTATCGACTTTCCTTACATCTGCGCCATCATCCTCATACTCCTGGATCAAATCTGAAAACTGGTCTTTCAGTTCCTCCATGTAATCTACAACCTGCTGTAATTTCTCTTCTTTTTCCAGTACTGCTGATAAATTAATAATTTTTCCCATAGTATGATGTCCTCCGCTTTCAAAAAAATGTTTTCTAAAGGTTTTTCATATTTTCCAAATCATAACATGTCCGAAACGTTCTCTCAATATTTCGTTTCAAGTTTCGCCTGCAGATTATAACGTATATTTTACAGAAAACCTTTTTTCAAACACGCTATAAAGTTTTTTCCTTTTATAATTATAACGTAGTCTGTAAATTCTTTTACAGGATTCCGCCCCGCATGCGCCGTCTCGTACTTCGCCAGCTATAATTTGCAAAAGCATCCTGGATTTCCTTTCGCTTAAGACGACTGATGGGGATTTCTGTCTTATCCGACAGCTTCAGAATATCCGTAGGCATAGCCACGATTTCCCTCATGGAAACCAGCACCCACCGGATCGGGCGGCAAAACTCATTGGCTGGCAGAACCTTTTCCAGATCTGCCATAGACATGGAAGCATCTATCACGCCCTTTTTCGTGTGAATTTTCGCTCGTTTTCCATCTGCTTCTGCATACAGAATATCGGAAATGTAAATGCTCTCCTCCAGCCGTCCCACTTTCACGTTCACAGTCCGCAGGGAGTAGACACTGTCAAAAAAGCGATCCAGAATGTGAAACAGCTTCTCTTTTCTCACTGGCTTCACCATGTAATGAAGCGCCTCAATATCAAAGGCCTCTGCTGCAAACTCCGTACTGGTGCTCCCGAACACAATCTGCACCCGGCTGTTTCTTGAAATCAGCTTCTTCGCCGTCTCCATACCGTTCATCCCACTCATAAAAATATCCATAAAAACCAGTGAATAAACGGATGTATCTGAGGATAAAAATGCCTCCCCGGAAGAAAATTCTTCTATTTTCACATATAGGTTATTTTTGTCTGTGTATTCCGAAAGCAGCCGGGTGATATTCTCCCTGTCTTCCGCAAGGTCATCACAAACCGCTATTCTTATCTCCTGGTTCATGTGTTGTTCCTCCCATAGAATCTGTCTGAGGTCTGTTTCTGAATCTGCCATCCCTCATATTTCTGCATAATAAATGCCGCATTCTCCGGGTAAAAATCTGTCTTTTATGATTCGCTCAGTTTTTGAAACATTTCCAGATATTCCTGCTCTACTTCAACAAACGGCCGCACTGTATAATCCAGCTCAAAGTGCAGCTTCGGTGCATCCCCCGGTTGTTTCTCTTCCAGAAGAACCTCTAAATCATACCAGAGAAGATCATCATCGATTTCTTTCAGACGCTGCGCTTCTTCATCAGTCAGACTGCTTCCCAGAAATTCCTTATAAATCACCTGAAGCAGCTGCTCTTCCACCTCACGGTATCTGGGCATCTCCTGCTTCAGCGGACGGGGCACATCTGACATATAGCACTCGCTGGCATCATGCAAAAGACAAGCCAGCGCCTGACGATTGGAATACCCTCGCCCAAGAGCCTCCTTCGCACAGCAAATACAATGCTCCCCAACAGACCAGAAAGAACTTACATGTCCATTTCCCCTACAGGTCAGCGACAACGCATGTGCAATATCCTGAATATCGATCTTCTCCGCCTCCGGATGAACCGGATTGAAATGGTTTCTTGTGTATGTGGTTATGTAACTCATAGGATGCCTCCCCTACTGCTCTTTTCTTTTTCTTGCAAGATACTCATCCAGTTCTTTCTTGATTTTCTCCGGAATCTCCCTTGCAACCGGACACACTGCTGCATTTGCAAAACGTTCTGTAAACTTCACCAGAAAATCAATATCCCCCTGTAGCTGCTCCATGGACATAACCTCCTTCACATCATAGCGGCAATGAATTGGTGCCACATTGGAGCTGGCAATTCTGGCAAAAGAGAGTGCTGGAATTCCGCTGTCTGCAAAAGGTGTAGAATCACTGGAATACACTCCGGTCTTTGCCTCAATTGGAAAACCGATTTCTGCTGCCATATAAGATATATAATGTGCCAGCTTGTCCTCTGCGGAAACACAGGAGATAAATTTACCCATATAAGTTCCAATCATATCCAGATTAATGTTCAGCACTATTTTGTCCAGTTCCTCTTTATGCTCCTTCACATATGCTTTAGAGCCCAGAAGCCCTCTCTCCTCACTTCCGCAGAATACGAAACGAAGACTATAGTTCAGTTCTTTTCCCTTCAGCTGTTCCATAATTCCAAGCAAACCTGCGCAGCCACTCATGTTGTCATAAGCGCCGTGGGATAAAGAAGTGGAATCGTAATGGGCACTAAGCACAATAAACTCGTCCCGTCTGCCAGGAAGCTCTGCAATTACATTGTGGGACTCTCCGTCGTACTCTTTCTGGGAAACCTCCAGACGAATGTTCTTCACCTTATTTTTCACCAGTTCTACTGCCTGGCTGGAATGGATCATGGCGCAAAGAACTTTCCGTTCTTCCCCTACAACGGCTTCGCGCAGATCGCGCTGGTCAATATCTGTATTTGGATAATACATATTTCCGTACTGGAAAATAATTCCCTTTGCTCCTGCTTTTATCAGATCCTGGTAAACAAAAAATCCAACTCCCTGAGTGTCCATCAGTACAATTTTATCTTTTGCACCTGCTATGGAAACAGGATCCGTTCCCGGCATATAATAAAGCTCTCCCTCTACGCTGCCGCTGCCACAGCAGTTAAACGCCTTACAGGTGATTTCCTTCCCATCTGCAAACAAATGCGCAGATTCAATCTCTCCCATAGCAACCCGAAAAGCCTCCAGCCTCGCTGGCACTCCTAGCGCCTCGCACTGCGCTTTCAGAAATTCAGCAACCTGCAGTTCCTCCTTCGTGCCACTGGCGTGGACGAAATCGGTGGATTCGAAAATATTGGATAAATTCATGATGGTTTTCTCCTTTGTGAATTGAAGATAAAATCTCCGGCTCTCAGAGTGTCCCTGAGAACCGGAGGTTTGTTTTTATAAATTTCACTTAAGTTTATAACATTTTACGTATTAATACCTTTCATCGTGATTTGTTTCCCTTACTTAAATTTAGTTTTCGGTTACATTTGCTCTTTTTTCAAACAGATAACCCATTCCACGACCTCCAATCTCGCCCATCATCTCTCTTGCCTCGTCCACGGGCACATTCATCTTTATTAGTAAAGTCCATAAAATCTTCTTGTAAATTTCTTTTATCGCTTCCGGCGCATTGCTGTAAATAGAGTTGATTTGCTGGATACATCCTTGATATCTTCAGGCTGAACATTCGCAAACAATGGAATATTCGTATAATTTCTCAAAAACTGGCTGACAAGTGTATCGTTTTTGAAAATCTCACAACTGTTCACATCTCTTGTATGCAGCTCCGGATGGTAAGCAGTGTCCCTTTTTCTTTTGTTCTGTGGCTTTCTGCTCATTTTTCCTCCTTACGCAGGAAACGCTTCACAGATCAAAAGATATCTACAGGTTCATAGTAACACGCACAAATTCAGAATACAAGAAGGGACCATAAAATTTTCACTTCATATGATTGACCATAGAATGCCTTTTCCAATGTTTTACTAATAGTGCGTTTAAAGATTGCATCCAATCTCCTTCTTGACAGTCATGCTTCTTTTTATATCTGTCTCCCCCCACAAATAACCAAATATAATATGTACACTCCTTAATTTACTTTAAAAGAAATAGCCATGCGAGCCCCCTCGCACAGCCATCTCATATCTTTCATATTATTCAATTCCCTCACACAAACGGATTATAAAATCTCCCCCACCGTATCGTCACCGTCAGGCTTACTGCCAGCAGCAGCACGCCAACTCCAATTGCCACGAAGTCCCTTTTCTCAAAAGGTCTCTTCATATACCACGTTCTCTTCTTATCCTTTCCGAACCCACGCAACTCCATTGCATTAGAAATAGTATCAATCCGATTCAGGCTGGTCAGGATCAGCGGCAGAAGAATATTCACCGAATTCTTCAGCCGGGCAAAAAAGTGCTCGTTTTTTCCAAGTTCTACGCCCCTTGCCTGCTGAGCCTGGCTGATGCTATGGTAGTCACGCTGAATGTCTGGAATGTATCGAAGCGCAATCGCCACAGAATAACCCACTTTATAGGAAATTCCAATACTGTTCAGGCTAGCAGCAAACTCACTTGGGTTCGTTGCAGAAATAAACAAGATTGCAACCGGCAGCGCAACAAAATATTTCAGAGAAATATTCACCATATAAAACAGCTGCTCTGCAGTCAGATCATACCGCCAGAACAGGTGGCAAAGCACATGTCTGGTGCCATACAGCGTCGTTCCCTGGTTAGGATCAAACAGGAAAATAAACAGATTATTCAACACCAGAAATACCAGCATAAAAATCATCATAAACCGCACTTCGCGGAACTTAATCTTACTCAGTTTAAACGCCGCCAGGCTCACCGCAAACAGCCCAAGCAGTACCCACGTATTATAAGTGATCATACTTGCAAAAGTAAAAAGCAGGAAAAACGCCAGTTTGGTGGTACCTGTCAGCTTGTGTATCACACTTTCCCTTGGCAGATAATTCAACACTGTCTTAGCGGCCATGGCTTCGCACCTCCCTGTCCTCCTCAATAAAACGCTGCACAAACTCTTCCGCCGGACTGATTCCCAGCTGGTTCGCCAAGGTAAAAAGACTGGTCTCCTTCAGTGCCGCCTGACGGATCAGCTGTGGATCACAAAGAACTGCTGCCGCGCTTCTATCCGCGATCAGCCTGCCATCTGCAAAAACCAGTGCCCGAGGCGTATATTCCAGCATCAAATGCATATCATGGGTAATCATCACAACTGTTACCCCTTTTTCATTCAGCCCACGAAG
Source organism: Ruminococcus sp. RTP21484sp1_RTP21281st1_A8_RTP21281_210402 (assembly GCF_040914025.1). Taxonomy (NCBI): domain Bacteria; kingdom Bacillati; phylum Bacillota; class Clostridia; order Eubacteriales; family Oscillospiraceae; genus Ruminococcus; species Ruminococcus sp. RTP21484sp1_RTP21281st1_A8_RTP21281_210402. The sequence goes on along the minus strand of NZ_JBCPGE010000015.1, from coordinate 6,075 downwards.
GAACTCCATAATCTCTGTATAATGGCGAAAATCCTGTCCCGCAGTCGGCTCATCCAGAATGATCAGTTCCGGATCCTGCACCAGCACACTGGCAATGGTCACACGCTTCTTCTGCCCGAAGCTAAGCGCCGATACCGGCCAGTTCCGAAATGGGAAAAGTCCGCAGACTTTCAAAGTTTCCTCCACTTTTTCCCGAATCTCTTCCTCGCTTTTTCCCATATTGCGAAGGCTCAGTGCCACCTCATCAAAAATCATAGTCTTGGAAATCATCTGATTGGGATTCTGCATCACATAGCCAATATGTTTGGCTCTGTGGCGGATATTTTCCTGCAGAAGATTCCTTCCCTGGAAAAGAATTTCACCGGAATCTGGTGTCTCAAAGCCGCAGACCAGTTTGGAAAAAGTAGATTTCCCGGCACCGTTTTTCCCTACAATGCTGACCATTTCACCCTTTTGGATTGTAAGAGAAACATCACGTAAGGTCTGCCTGCCTCTCTCATAACCAAAGGTAAGATTTCTAACTTCAAGCAGCGGCTCATGTTCTTTCTCAGCCTCTGCTGCCGGGCGGGACCAGAACCAGTCTGTCATTTTCTTCCGGTCTGCCTTATCTATCACAACAGAATCAACATGTGCCGGTTTCTTCGCAGGAGCAAGTTCCACACCTGCATAACGCAGTGCAGTAAGATAAAGAGGCTCTCGGATTCCGTTTTCTTCCAGAAGTCTGGTGGACAAAAGCTCATCCGGGTGAAGATCTGCCAGAATTTTTCCATCGCCCATAAGAACAATACGGTCCACATCTCGCCACAAAACATCCTCCAGACGGTGCTCAATGATCACCACCGTAGTATCTGTTTTTTCCTGAATCTCGTCGATCAGCTCAATAGTCTGCTTACCTGTAGCCGGATCCAGATTGGCCAATGGCTCGTCGAACAACAGGATTTTCACCTGATCCACCATTACCCCCGCCAGGCTGACGCGCTGCTTCTGCCCTCCGGAAAGCTCGTGGGGCGCGTAATCCAGATGATCCTGAATTCCGACCAGCTCTGCCGCGTGACGGGTGATCTCATGCATTTCATCCTGCGGCATGCAGCTGTTTTCCAATGCAAAGGCAATATCCTCGCCAACCGTCAGCCCGATAAACTGACCATCCGGATCCTGCAGCACTGTGCCCACATGTGCAGAGAGCTGAAAAATGCTGCTCTTCGGCGCATCCACACCATCCACAATAAGTTCCCCGCTGCATTCTCCTGGATTGGAAAAAGGATTCAGGCCATTGATGCAGCCTGCCAGAGTACTTTTTCCACAGCCGGAAGGACCTGCGATCAACACCCGCTCGCCAGGATAAATGTCCAGATTAATTTCCTTCAGCGTAGGCTTTTTCTGTGCCCGGTACTGGAAAGAAAAGTTTTTGAAAGAAATAATAGGAGATTTTTTCTCTGTCATATAGTACCTCAAAATCAAATATCCTGAAGCGAATCCATCGTCAATTTGTAAACAATGTGACTGCTTCAGAACCACTTAACAATTTGCATCTCTATAAGTGTACACCTTACACCATCTCAAAAGGATAACACGAATTTCTTAAATCCACAATAAAATTTCTTACCAAAGTTTATCTTATTTTGCATAAATCTTGCGAAATTTACTTTTTGGATCCAATAAAATTATGCATCAAAAAAGACCCTGCCACAAGTTTCCCCATAGCAAGGTCTTTTACAAATTTCCCTTTCAACTTATTCCTGATCCAGGGAGCCTTTCTTTGCAATTGTTTTTGTATAAGCCAGGATCAGAAGACCGCCGACTACAACACCTGTGATGGTGTTTGAAACAGCGGCGAATGCACCCTGTGCAAATACTTTGTTTGCCGGTTCAGCATAGATTACAATGTCAAGTACAGGTGCAACAACTACCCATCCTACAACATGTGCGATCACGTTTGCAACTGTGAAAACGGCAACTTTGCCTTTTCCGAAATCGCCTTCCTGAACCTGAAGCTTCTTGGCGAACAGACCGATCACAACACCTACAAATGCAGATGTGATAACCCAGCTCCACCATGGGCTTCCACCCCAGGACAGGTCGATCAGTGTATGCCCGATGAAACCAATGAGTCCGCCTGCAACCGGGCCATACATTGCTGCAAGAAGTCCAAGTACTGCGTACTGAAGACTGATGTTTGTGTTCGGAACCGGACTAGGGATCGCCACAAAGCGTCCCAGCACAAAGAACAGTGCTGCACCGATACCGATGGCAACTACGGTTTTGATACTATTGTTGTTTTTCATAGCTCTTTCCTCCTACTATGTGTCTTACTAGAGCGTGTTTGATAAAGGCTTTCTGCAAGATGTGCGTCACAATTTGCGGGAATGTTTTTTCAAGCAGGCTCTAACACGCTATAGTATACGCTTTATTAAGAGCTTGTCAATCTGAATCCACAGTATTTCAGCCTTTCACCGGAATCTTAAACACAATTTTCGTTGCGGGCTGGGCTTCTGTTACGGCGATGCAGGGCATATGACCGTCTTCAGGAGCGTAGAAACCAAACATGCCAGCCTCCAGAAGAGTGTATCCCTGCTCCGGACCACTTTTATAGAAAATAATGTCAGCTTCCGGGGTGCGGTCATCCTCTACGGTAAGCTTGCGAAGAGATGCCCAGTAAATTTTCTCAGTGCCTTCTACAATGTACTGAAGGTCACAGTATTTCTTATGGGATTCCATCTGTGCACCTTCCAGTGGCTTGGTGGTATATTTCTGAACCAAGGCAAAAATGCCGTTTTTTAGGTCGTATCTGCCTTCTGGAAGGTTCTCCTCTTTCTGTTTTTTGATAAACTGCTGAACCATGTCAGCGTAATCTTTAAATTCCTCATATGTATTCAGTTTGTCTGCGTAATCTGCAATCATGATAAATCCTCCTGTTATTTTTTACTGCTCTTCATACTCACAAATATAACTCTGCCCCATCATACCATAAGGCTTCAGCACCTTCCCATCCGTATGGAACATTCCCTCGGTGCGGAAATCAGCCCAGCTGATTCGGCTGCAGCCGGTGTAGGACTGGTGGAATGGGCCGAACATGTTTCTTGGACTTCCTGAAACTTCAATTTCCAGAGTATTCTCTTCTTTTTCGAAAAGACCAGTTACATCTGTGACACAGTTCTTCTTTTCGAAATGAAAACCAGCTTCCTTACCATTTACTCTGACTTTCAGAAGGGTACCTCTCCACTCACCCAAATGAAGAAGAACCTGCTTATCGGAAATCAACTGTGGCACCTTGTACTGGTAAATCATACCGCCAGGATAGTTTACATAACCTTGCATGCTCCAATCACCAGTATGCAGAATTTCTTTTTCCCTGGAAATATTGCCAGACATATCTACGGCGAAATTTCCAATTACGAATACATCTTCCAGTTCCCGCTTTTGGTCGTAACTGCCTTTTATGGTAATCCGATGCACCCCCTTACTCAAAGCAGGAAGTCCGAAGCAACGCATGTCTTTGTCAATAAACCATTTGCCGGTCTGCGCACATTTCACGCCATCGAAGTAAACTTCCAGACCATAAGGCTTCTCAATTACAAAACTGCATTCACTGGAAATGTCTTCTGCAACATTAAACCGGAAATGCATGGTAAATGGTGTTCCATCTGCCGGATGTGGCTGATCCACCCAGGTATATCGCTGAGGTGCACCGTTATAGTAAACCTGCTGCATGCGCAATTTCTCACGAATTTCCTTCTGCGCCTGCCAGATTTCCATCTCTGCGGACTCACAGACGCTTCCTGCTTCTGACAGTCCGCTGCCATGTCTGAATTCTGATACCAGCTCTACAATTGCGTCAAGATCTTTATCTTCCACCATAGCATTTCCGTCACAAATTTTATTTGCTGAAGCAGTCCCCAGCTCATAAGTACATTTATCTATCGTCAGCACATTCTCCATAGTTCTTCTTAATTTCGCGTCCGGACCGAATGTAGCTAATACGGGATCTGTGTAATGCGGATGTCTGTATGGGAATGTGGCAGCTTTGCTCACTGTCATTTCATGCACCGCATTTACGCCATCAGAAACAGCCGCCAAGTCCACAACGGTAGTATCTTCCTCAATTCCACATTTGTCTTCAACACTATTTATCTCTTTAATAATCTGTCCAGCCCCTATTATTTTCTTCACAAAATAAATTCGGCTCATCCCCGTCTCGAATGTCCTGGTAAAGCAAACGCCCTCTCCATCCGCAACAGTTTCCACCTCACAAACTTCTCCGGTCAGCGGGTCAAGCTCTTCCACAGCGTTCCCGCAGTCAAGTTTTATGTAAACCTGATGTGCATTGTTCCGATCGTGATTTGTCAGGAAAAGAATATGTCCATCTTCTGTCTTTCTCAGCATGGAAAGAATCTCACCATCCTCTGCGCCGCTGGCATTTCGCACAGTAAAATCTTTTCCGGTGCATTTCGCCACAGCTTCCGTCAGCTCCCATTCATGCTCAACCGTATGAACAAATGCTTCCTCATCTAAAACATCCCGGATATCACCATATTTTCCACACACTTTCCTGCGGTCAGATTTCTCTTCATTTACATCTTCACTGTCTATTTTTTTATCCCATCTCTTAGCAACGCAGATCTGCTTACTACCAATCCGTTCTCCTTCAATCATCACCGGATACGGCTTCAGCCAGATCACCATTCCACCAGCTGCAAGAAATTCCTTCAACAGCTTCACCGTGTTTGCAAACAGATTGCTCACTCCCGGAACCACAACCACCTGATAGCTGCACTTTCCTGCCACAAACATTCCATCCTCAACCTTGCCGTCCTGCTCCAACAGGATCTCATCTCCAAAATCAAAATCCACATGCCCTGCAGTCAGCGCTTTTGCGATCCGGTTATAATACTCACCTTTTCGATTTAAAGAAGTAATATGCTCATCCAGCCATCCCATATTCATTTCCAGATGATTGAAATCCTCCGCCCGGTCACTGCGGCACTCGGTCCAGATGCTGGAAATCGGATGGATCATCAGCACCTTCCGCACCGGCTCACCCTGAGAAAGACACAGCGCCAGACGACCAAAATAATTCTCCATCTTATCATTGTCATCCCACCAGGTATTCTGATAGTTGAAAACCGGCGGATAGTCCCTCTTCCTGCAGCCAGTAATGGAATACAGGGCAAGATGCTGACAACGTCTCGTAATTCCAAGCGCGAACTGCCAGTCTCCCAGCCATTTCTGAGTAGAAAAATCCAGCTCCCAGCCAGTGCAGCCGTAAGCCTCACTGATGGTCATGGAACGTTCATACTGATGTGCCACGCTTGCACACTGTTTCACAGTCAGATACTCATCCGTCTGTGCGCCAAGAAGATCAATTCCAGGATTATGCAGATAACGAAGCTGAGGCATCGCCGCACCGCACACACGAGTCTGATAGCCCAGGTCGTTCTCATATAAAATATGTCCCGTAGTACGAAGTCCCCGTTTATCACACCACTCATAAACCTGTTTCATATAACTTTCTTCGAAACGCTGTGCCACCGTCTTCCAATAATCATGACGGATCTTCTCCGCCCCTTCCCCATCAAAAAACAGATAAGGCAGCTTCTCCTGCGGATCATATCCTCTCTTTTCAATAAAATACTCTGTAAATCCAATACTCCACGGAATCCACGGTCTGCCTTCATGGAAAACGCTGAAGAAATCACAGCAGTTTGGTTCATCTGTGAAAAATCCTTTCACCTCTTTTGGAAAACTTCCGCCAAACACTTCCTCATAATGCTCATGGGTCAACTTCAAAAATGTCTTCACGCTCTCCGGATTCAGATTATCTGGCGGCATCAAGCCGTTGTACCACTCACTCTTACCAGAAATCTCCTGGCGCAGAAGCAGAATCTCTTCATCAACACCGCAAGCTCCAGCAGCTTCCTCATAAGTCAGATATTCTTTCATCCTCTTAATAAATCTGCCGTCCGCCGCCGTCTGAATCACATAAACACCCTGAAGAAACTCTGTCTCCATAGTTTCTTCCACTGCTAAATCTTCACTGCCGTTCCTGCCAGACATGAAATTTTCGTCTGTGCTTCG
>NZ_JBCPGE010000014.1:0-94775 GCF_040914025.1 Ruminococcus sp. RTP21484sp1_RTP21281st1_A8_RTP21281_210402 | reverse complement strand
TTTTGAATGATGATTCGTTAAGAATTTTCGAGAATCGTATGTGTTTCACTGTTTAGTTATCAAGGTTGTTTCGCTGTCATCTCTTTGCGACAGCTTGTTTATTTTACCTCATCTCTTTTTATTTGTCAAGAACTTTTTTAAGTTTTTTTCAAAACTTTTTTGATGAAGTTTTTTGTCTTTATTGACGACTTGTCTACTTTACCACAAGTAGAAAGCTTTGTCAACCATTTTTTGATTTTTTAAATTTAAAATTTTAAAAAATCAAAAGCGGAGAAGGAGGGATTTGAACCCTCGCGCCGCGTTAACGACCTATACCCTTAGCAGGGGCACCTCTTCGGCCTCTTGAGTACTTCTCCAGTCTCCGAACTACTTAACCAATGTTAAATTGTGGAGTTGCGCATCTTTCGTAGCGCATTTGTTATTATACTTAAAAGATCACTTCTTGTCAACATCTTTTTTAAGTTTTTTATTTTTTATTTATTTTCATTCGCCCGGATAGTCTCTTCAATTCTTCTTTTTACCTCTGCGGCAATCTCAGTTGATTTCATATCTTTATATTCTTCATATTCCATGGGCTTCAGAAAATGCACTTGAACATTCAGCATTTTTGCAGAACCGGTATCAAATGCTTTATAAGAATCAATCAATGCAACCGGTACAATCGGACATTTTGCTTTCATGGCAGCCTTAAAACTTCCGCCTTTAAATTCCTGAGGATGGTTTCCATTTTTGCTTCTGGTCCCTTCTGCAAAAATAAGATAATTTCTTCCTGCTTTTACTTCTTTCGTTACATTAATGATCACCTGCATAGATTGTTTAATATCTTCCCTGTCAATCAAAAATGCCTTCATACATGAAAATACCTGCTTCAAAAACGGTACATTTCCAACTTCCTTCTTTGCAACTACTGAAAAAGGTACCGGGCAGACCTCCATTATGGCAAGCACGTCATACAATCCCTGGTGATTCGGATAAAACATAAATCCATTTTGCGAAGGTATATTTTCTACTCCATGGCCGTCTATATGAAGATTTCCTCCACGATTAGCTGCATGGTCAATTTTTTTCAACATGGCATAGCGCTGTTCCTCTGTGTATTTATCCACATGCGCAGCATACCAGTTCAGCATGATCCAATAATATGGTACGAATATAATATTCTTCAGTACCATTACAATGATTCTTTTCATTTCCAAGCTCCTTTCCTCTATGCAAAACTCCCCAGTGCGATAAAAATATTTTTCGGTTCCATATCAAATCACGATATGAAAAAGGGCCACTGCAAGATTCAATCATCCTGCAGCAGCCTCCCTTCTACTCTGCATCCAGCTTATTTGCAATTTTCTCCTCATACCCCGGGTTCTTTTTGATAAATACATTGTATGCTTTCGTATAAGTCTTATAAGAATCTGCAGTCATAAACTTGGCATAGTCATCCGCAGCCTGATTCCGCAGATCATCTGTGATCTCGGAAGGTGACATTACATAGTATTTACCATCTTTTTTCTCCGTCATATAGGTTCCTACGCATGGATACTCCTGGTCATTTTCCAATACCAGATTGTAAATAATGTACACGTAAGTATAGTCACCGTTTTCGGAAAGAATATCGCACTGTTCCACCTTTACTTTTGTTGGATTATGAGCAGCAAAATATTTCAAAGTAGCATCAATCTCATTCTGCAGAAGTTCATTGGTATCCTTTTCCTGAGAATAACACTGCTTCACCTTCTTCTCACTTCCGCTTACATAATTCTTTATGAGGGCTTCCACTACTCCCTCCGGCGATTTATGATTTACGCCGCATCCGGACATTGCCATGATAAACATCATGGCAATACCCAGGATTAAAATTCTGGTTCTTTTTTTCATACTTCACAGATTCCTTTATTCTGCATCATTTGTATCCTGTGAATCCTCTTCTTCAAAAACTTCCTCAGTCTCCTCAGTCGGCTCCTCACTGCTGCCGTTCTCCGTATTTCCCTCTGCTTTCTCGCGAACCTTGGCAAGACTTGCCACTGTTACACCCTCATCCAGATTGATCAGCTTCACTCCGGAAGTGATTCTTCCAAGAATAGAAATTCCGGCACAGGTAATACGAATAATGATTCCTTCTGTAGTGATCATCATAATCTCGTTTTCTTCATTGACAGCTTTAGCACCAATCACATTACCGGTTTTCTCGGTGATCTTGTAACACTTCACACCCTTACCGCCACGGTTCTGGCAGGTAAATTCACTCATAGCAGTACGTTTGCCCATACCATTTTCAGATACTACAAGCAGGTAATCTCCCTGAGAATTCAGCTGCATTGCCACAACTTCATCTCCAGGATCAAGATTCATACCCCGAACACCCATGGAGCTTCTTCCGGTACTTCTTACATCAGTCTCCTTGAAACGGATGCACATACCGTCTTTCGTCACAAGCATAATATCTTTTGTATCGTCTGTAGCCTTAACTTCAATAAGCTCATCATCATCACGAAGTGTGATTGCCACAAGACCTGTCTTACGTACATTTGCATATTCTTCCATAGGTGTCTTCTTCACAAGACCAGCCTTAGTTGCCATAACCAGATACTTGCCTTCTTCGAATTTACGCATAGGAATAACAGATGTAATGCGCTCACCTGGCATAAGCTGCAGAAGATTGACAATTGCAGTACCTCTTGCAGTTCTTCCTGCCTCAGGGATCTCGTATGCTTTTAGTCTGTATACACGTCCTGTATTGGTAAAGAACATCAGATAATGGTGAGTAGTAGTCATAAGCAGTTCTTCGATATAATCGTCATCTATGGTCTGCATTCCCTTGATTCCACGTCCGCCTCTGTTCTGGCTGCGGAAATTATCTACAGTCATTCTCTTGATATAACCAAGTTTTGTCATAGTAATGACAGTATTTTCCCTTGGAATCAGATCTTCTGTGGAAAGATCATAGACATCATATCCGATGGCAGTTCTTCTCTCATCGCCATATTTGTCAGCGATTGCGAGGATTTCTTCCCTTACAACACGAAGAAGGAGATTTCTGTCTGCAAGAATTGCCAGGAATTTGCGGATCTTCTCTTCTAATTCTGCATATTCTGCTTCCAGCTTCTCTCTTTCCAAACCGGTGAGAGCTCTCAGACGCATATCTACAATAGCCTGAGCCTGCACATCCGTCAGTTCAAATCTGTCCATCAATTCCTGCTTCGCAATCTGAACATTGCGGGCAGCACGAATGATTCTGATAACTTCGTCGATATTATCCAGGGCTTTCAGCAAGCCTTCCAAAATGTGGGCACGTTCCTGTGCTTTATTCAGATCATATTTGGTTCTTCTGGTAACAACGTCCTCCTGATGAGCCAGATAATGCTCCAGAAGTTCTTTCAGATTCAGTACCTTTGGTACAAGGCTGTCGCCCTGAGGTACCACGCAAAGCATAATAACGCCAAAAGTATCTTGCAGCTGGGTATGCTTGTACAGCTGATTCAGAACAACATTTGCATTGGCATCTTTACGCAGGTCAATACAAATACGCATTCCCTCACGGCTGGAATGATCATTCAGGTCAGTAATTCCATCAATCTTTTTATCACGGACAAGCTCTGCGATCTTCTCGATCAGCCGGGCTTTATTTACCAGATAGGGAAGCTCCGTAACGATAATACGTGATTTTCCATTTGGTAAGGTCTCAATATTTGATACTGCACGTACACGGATCTTTCCGCGGCCTGTGCGGTATGCCTCCTCGATTCCCCTTCTTCCGAGAATAGTAGCTCCTGTAGGGAAATCCGGACCTTTTACAACGTCAAGAAGCTCTTCAATTGTGGTTTCTCTCTGCTCCTCAATGGTATTGTCAATAATTTTTACAACAGCATTAATAACCTCACGAAGATTGTGAGGCGGAATATTGGTAGCCATACCAACAGCAATACCTGTAGTACCATTGACCAGCAGGTTCGGGAACCTGGAAGGAAGCACCTTTGGCTCTCTCTCAGTTTCATCAAAGTTTGGCTGGAAGTCTACAGTATCTTTATTAATGTCAGCAAGCATCTCCATGGAAATTTTGCTCAGGCGGGCCTCAGTGTATCGCATGGCAGCTGCGCCGTCGCCGTCCACAGAACCGAAGTTTCCATGTCCGTCAACAAGAGTATAGCGGAAAGACCAGTCCTGTGCCATATTTACAAGTGCTCCGTAAATAGAGCTGTCACCATGAGGATGATACTTACCCATGGTATCACCAACGATACGGGCACATTTACGATGTGGCTTATCCGGACCGTTGTTCAATTCGATCATAGAATACAGCACTCTACGCTGTACCGGTTTCAAACCATCTCTTACATCAGGAAGTGCTCTTGAGGCAATAACGCTCATAGCATATTCGATGTAAGATTCTTTCATGGTTTTCTCCAGATCCACATCATGGACCTGGTCAAAAATCTTGTCATCCATATTGTTCTATCTCCCCTAGATATCCAGATTCTTTACAAAGCGTGCATTCTCTTCGATAAATTCACGTCTTGGTTCTACCTTGTCACCCATAAGTGTGGTAAATACAAGGTCAATTTCGGAGGTAGCTGCCTCATCCATTGTAACGCGGAGAAGAATACGCTTCTCAGGATCCATGGTAGTCTCCCAAAGCTGCTCTGCATCCATCTCTCCCAGACCTTTGTAACGCTGGATCTTATTGTTGGAGTCTCGTCCTATCTCTGTAAGGATGGCATTCAGCTCATCGTCATCGTAAGCGTACCATACCTTCTTGTTCTTCTCGACCTTGTACAGCGGCGGCTGTGCCAGATATACATAGCCTTGCTTGATCAGTTCCGGCATAAATCTGTACAGGAATGTAAGAAGCAGTGTGGCAATGTGGGCACCGTCAACATCGGCATCAGTCATAATGATGATCTTGTGATATCTCAGTTTGGAAATATCGAAATCATCATGAATACCGGTGCCAAAGGCTGTGATCATAGCCTTGATCTCTTTGTTTGCATAAATCTTGTCCAGACGGGCTTTCTCTACGTTCAGGATTTTTCCACGAAGAGGAAGGATAGCCTGTGTAGCACGGTTACGAGCTGTCTTCGCAGAGCCACCCGCGGAATCACCCTCTACGATATAGATTTCGCAATTCTCCGGATTCTTGTCCGAACAATCGGCAAGCTTGCCTGGAAGGGACATACTGTCAAGGGCAGACTTCCTTCTTGTAAGATCTCGAGCCTTACGCGCTGCCTCTCTGGCTCTCTGGGCAAGTACAGACTTCTCTACAGTTGCCTTGGCTACAGCAGGATTCTGTTCCAGAAAAATCTCCAGCTGTTTGCTTACAACACTGTCTACAGCTCCCCTGGCCTCACTGTTGCCAAGTTTCTGCTTCGTCTGGCCTTCAAACTGTGGATTGCCAATTTTAACGCTGACAATGGCCGTCAGACCTTCTCGGATGTCATCACCGGAAAGGTTTGGCTCGCTGTCCTTGAGAAGCTTATTCTTTCTGGCGTAATCGTTAAATGTGTTTGTAATGGCATTTCTGAAACCGGTAATATGGGTACCGCCTTCAGGAGTATTAATATTGTTTACAAATCCGTAAGTATTCTCTGTATAAGAATCATTGTGCTGCATGGCAACTTCAACAGCCACACCGTCCTTCTCACCCTCGCAGTAAATGATCTCCGGATAAAGAGCTTCTTTACTTCTGTTCAGATAAGTTACAAATTCACGGATACCACCTTCATAGTGGAAAGTTTTCTCCCGTTCCATACCTTCCCGCTTGTCAGTAAGAATGATCTTCAGACCTTTGGTAAGAAAAGCCATTTCACGGAGACGCTGTTTCAGGATATCGTAATCGTATACAGTCTCCTCGAATATCTGCTTGTCCGGGAGGAAAGTAACAGTAGTTCCGGTAGAATCGCCACATTCTCCCACTTCCCTAAGCGGATACATTGTCTTACCACGTTCATAACGCTGCTCATATCTCTTTCCATCTCTGCAGATTGATACTTCAAGCCATTCAGAAAGTGCATTAACAACGGATGCCCCTACACCGTGAAGACCTCCTGATACCTTGTATCCTCCACCGCCAAACTTACCGCCGGCATGAAGAATGGTAAATACCACCTCTACTGCCGGAATACCGGCTTTATGATTGATTCCTACCGGAATGCCTCGTCCATTGTCTACAACTGTGATGGAGTTATCAGGATTGATCGCTACATTTATTTCTGTACAGTAACCAGCCAGTGCCTCATCTACGGCATTGTCCACGATTTCGTATACAAGATGATGGAGACCACGGCTGGATGTACTTCCAATGTACATACCTGGTCTCTTACGTACGGCTTCCAGACCCTCCAGAATCTGGATTTGGTCCGCTCCGTATTCTGTATTTGTTTCGCCCATGATATTCCTCCTGCTATGATCTATTAAAAAGTTACAGGAATTTACGGCTCATTTCTGCTGCCAGATCTCATTCCTGTTTTTGCGCATAAAAATACAGATTTATTATAGCACAAAATCCCCGTTTTTGCCAGTTAAAAGCCATTTCAAGATGTAAAAAAAACGGCGTATTTTCAACGGATATCCGTCAAAAATACGCCTTATCTCCCCCTATATGTCTGCTTGTCAGGAATAACACCTGCCAGAACAGTTTCTTCTCTATTTTTGCAGCAAAAGCGCCTGGTAAATATCTCTTTTTGTCACACCTCGATCCTTTGCAACCATCTTCATTGCCTCTTTGCGTGCGATCCCCTGATTCTCATAAATCACCATATGTTCCTCAATGGAGATGTCTCTCCAGGATTCCTGTGACTCCTGTTCCATTTCCTTTCGGCTTCTGCCCTCGATCACCAGGACACACTCTCCAAGGGGCTTCTGATCTTTGTAAAAAGCAATCAAATCTTCGATTGTTGTCCGAAATGCCGTTTCATGCTTCTTGGTAAGCTCACGGCAAAGAGTCATTCTGCGGTTTCCAAGAGCCTGGTACAATTCCTGCAGGGTACCAACCAAGTGATGGGGTGCCTCATAAAGGATGATGGTGCGGGTTTCGTTTTTCAACTCTTCCAGAATGGCTTTCCTCTCTTTTTTATCCGGAGGTAAAAAGGCCTCGAATGCAAATCTGCGGGTGGAAAGTCCGGACAGGGTAAGAGCCGTGATGCATGCTGCCGGGCCTGGAAGCGAAGTTACTTCAATTCCGGCATCGTAACACATAGCAGCCAATACTTCCCCTGGGTCAGAAATTCCAGGTGTTCCCGCATCTGTGATCAGAGCCACATTCAGACCCTCCTGCATTTTCTCAATGAGGGTGTAGGCTTTCTCCACTTTGTTGTACTCATGGTAACTGGTCATTGGAGTTTTTATGTCAAAATGATTGAGAAGCTTGATACTGTTGCGGGTGTCTTCCGCAGCGATCAGATCCACTTCCTTCAGAACACGGAGCACGCGAAGCGTAATATCCTCCAGATTTCCGATTGGCGTGGCACATAGATATAATTTACCACTCATATTTTTCTCCCTTCTGCAATCATCTGTTTTTCATTTTTTATTTGCGATCTTTTTAAATCATATCGTACATTTCCAGAATGTCCTTTGTATAAACTCCCGGCTTCTCATACACGATCAGCGGTCTTTCCACAGTAATCCGGGAATTGCCGCCTTTCAGGGCTTCTATGAGCACCATATTAGGCTCCCTGTCAATGTATGGATAAACAAGCTGCATACGCTTAGGCTCCAGCTTATATTTCGTCAAAACCTGCATAATTTCTGTCAGTCTGAACGGTCTGTGTACCATGTAAAAACGTCCTCTGTCTCCAAGAAGCTTCGAAGCCTGGCTTACCACATCCTCAAGAGTACAAAGGATCTCATGTCGGGCGATTGCCTTTGGCATATGCGGATTGGTCAGTCCATGCTGCCCGATCATATAGGGCGGATTGCAGGTGACAACATGAAAAGAAGCTGCCCCGAAAATACTGACAGCCTCCTTAATATCACCTTGTCTGATACTGACCCTGTCCTCCAGGTTATTGTATTTCACACTTCTTGCCGCCATTTCGGCACACTCTTCCTGGATTTCCAGACCTGTGAAATACTCTCCCACAGTCTTGGAAGCAAGGAGTACCGGAATAATACCAGTTCCCGTTCCCATATCGAGAACCTTCTCTCCCTTCTTCACTCTGGCAAACCCAGATAAAAGAACAGCGTCCATACCGAAGCAGAATTTCCGGGGATCCTGAATGATATAATAGCCATTCTGCAGATCATCTACCCGCTCATTCTCCTTCACAAGATCATTAATCATCTAATTTGGAATCTCCCTTTTTATCTTCAAGATCCTTCAGTTCCTTTAATTCCTGTTCAGAGACTTTTACTTTCTTTTTTCTGGAACGGAATTTCAGTTCGCCTACAGGGAATTCCTGAATTTCTTTCTCATCACCAATTTCTACTACTACCTTTACAAGCTGGCGGAGTACATTTACACTCTGTACATTGCCCTGGATTCCGTCTGGAGTAGTTACCGTATCTCCGATTCCCGGAAGTCTGCGATTCAGCTCCTCATAGGTCTCCTGCTCATTCTTCAGACAGCACATCAGTCTTCCGCATACACCTGAAATCTTCGTCTGGTTCAGAGAGAGATTCTGTTCCTTGGCCATTCGGATGGATACAGGTGCAAACTCGGAAAGATAAGTATGACAGCAGAGACATCTGCCGCAGATACCGATTCCTCCAAGAATTTTTGTTTCATCTCTTACACCAATCTGGCGAAGTTCAATTCTTGTCTTAAAAATAGATGCAAGATCCTTTACCAGCTGGCGAAAATCAATTCTGCCGTCTGCTGTAAAGTAAAACAACACTTTATTGTTATCAAAAGTATACTCTGCGTCAATCAGCTTCATCTCAAGTCCATGCTCGCGAATCTTCTTCTGGCAGATCTTGAAAGCGTCCCTCTCACGCTCCCTGTTATACTTCTCTCTTTCATCATCGTCTTTGGTAGCCACACGAAGCACTTCCTTCAAAGGATGTACCACCTGGTCATCCACCACATCCTTAGGTGCAAGCACCACCTTTCCATACTCAACACCGCGGGCAGTCTCCACAATTACATGATCGCCCGGTTTCACTTTATAGTTCTTCGGATTGAAGTAATAGATCTTACCTACATTCCGAAATCTTACGCCTACTACTTTTGCCATTCTATTTCTCCCTGATTGTAAGGAACAGAAGCTCAAGAGCAAGTTCTGTATTTACATTGGCACGAAGACGTACTTTTGTTTTCTCCAGTGCATCCAGAATCTTCTCCAGGTTCTCATAGGAACGCTGGCTTGCCTGTTCCCTTATATAATTTATTTCCTGCTTAAATACAAGATTATCAACTTCCCGTGTAGCCTTAAACATCAGTACATCACGGAACCAGAACTGGAAAAGATCCAGATAGTCACTGATGTTCTGCTTGTCATTGGAAAGCTCCTTGATTGCTTCTGTAAGCTCATATACTTCCATTCCGTCTGCATTCTTCAGGATGCGGAGTGCATTCTGGGTCATATCTGCAAACTCCTGGGAAGTAGCTACCTGTTTCGCTCTGCCAATACTGCCATGAGCATAGGAAGCATCGATCTCAGCCTGATAATCCGGTATATGGAGATGCTCCATCAGGTACTTCTTTACCAGACCGTCATCTACAACCTTCAGATCCAGACGTACACATCTGGAACGAATGGTCGGCAGCAGAGCATCAATATTGCTTGTGAGAAGCATGATAACTGCATATTCCGGCGGCTCTTCAATGGTCTTCAGAAGAGCATTCTGTGCCTGGGGATTCATCAGCTCTGCATTTGCCACAATATAAATCTTGTATGGGCTGCAGTATGGCTTAATATCCACATCATTGATAATCTGTTCCCTGATTTCGTCAATTGTAATCACATTTGGCTTCTCATGGGTCACCATAATGATATCCGGGTGATTCTTACCGATTGCCTTCTTGCAGGAATCACAATGTCCGCAAGGCTCCGTACCGCCCTCTTCACACTGCAATGTCATCGCATAGGTTCCTGCCAGCAATTTCTTTCCAGAACCAGGGTCACCTGTAAAAATATACGAATGGGACACTTTCTCTGTCTGTATGGCATTCTTCAAATGTCTGATTATCTCTTCATGTCCTATAATGTCGTTAAACCCTAACATCGGAATCACCTCACCCTATCATTTTCGCTATTGTCAAAGGCTGCGGTCAGCACCCCTGCATAGCTTATTTTGTACAAATACACTCTAAATGTATTTACCCTTTAATTCTATCATGTACGACAAAATCATGCTATAGTTTTTTGTGAATTTATTCACTTATCAACAAAAAATGTGTTACTGTTCACTCCGTGACCAGTAACGCGCTTCGCGATGCACATTATGCCTGTCTAATATATTCAGCAATTTCTTCTACACATTCCTCCAGATCAACATTCTGGAATTTTCTCGTAATCCCGGCAGCAGCAATTTTTTCTTCGGAAAAATCCTCCTGATCTGCAAGAAATCTTCTGCACATTTCCTCATAGCGGGGTATCTCCTGACCACGCTCTCTTTTCAATGCTCTTGCAAGACGCTCTCCGTCCTCCACTTCGATATAAACAGGACAAACATTCTCTTTTCCATAGTATTCTCTCATTTTCACATAAGATTCAAGTGTACCGATTCCCAGATAGTCAGCATTTTCCAAATCCACCTGACCGTCATCTGCTGTAAAATAGTTCCAGATTCCATGTACTGTATGATAAGCTCTGGCCTCGATCAGATTTCCGCTGCTTCGAAATTCTTCCAGCTTTTTATCATCCACGAAATAGTACTGTTTACCATTCTCTTCCTCTGCACGGATTGGGCGGGTAGTATAAAGAACCAGCTTCTTAAGTCCCAATCCCTCATGTGCTGCCAGCCTGGCATATATATGATCCTTACCAGATGCGCTTTTTCCCATAATGTAAAATATTTTTCCCATAATGTATCAGGCAGGGGTTACACCTCTGCCTGCTCCTTTACTACGCTTATTGTTTCGTTATTTTCTCCGCAAAGACCGTGAAGATTCAGTCCCTGTTCCATATATCTTCTCACATTCCTTGTAAAAAGTCCAGTAATCTGTTCGCCTGGAACAATAATGGGAATCCCCGGCGGATAAAGATATACAAATTCTGCGGCAATTTTCCCTGCACTTTCTTCCAGAAGACAAAGCTGGGATGGGGCATCCATTGCCCTGGAAATGGACATAAGCTGCTTCATAGGACCACACTTGAAGGCATATTTTTCATTTCGCAAGCCATCGCTGCGGGTATCCTTTTTTTCACATCTTTCACAATCTTCAGAATTACATTTAACACACTTCTGCCTTTCCACTTCCGGTACATAATCTGAATTTCCAACAGCTATTTT
This sequence comes from Ruminococcus sp. RTP21484sp1_RTP21281st1_A8_RTP21281_210402, assembly GCF_040914025.1. Lineage (NCBI taxonomy): Bacteria > Bacillati > Bacillota > Clostridia > Eubacteriales > Oscillospiraceae > Ruminococcus > Ruminococcus sp. RTP21484sp1_RTP21281st1_A8_RTP21281_210402. The sequence goes on along the minus strand of NZ_JBCPGE010000014.1, from coordinate 83,390 downwards.
CTCTGTTATATTCCTGCTCTTCTCTGCCAGTTCAGCTTCCTGTCTGTCGATTTCTTCTATAGCTTTGCAAAGTCTCCGGAATCCTTCCCTGGTGTCTCCAACTGCTGCCAGCGCAAGCACATAATTCTCTGTAGTCATCTCAACTTCCAAATGATATTTTCTTCGAAGGATTCCCGCAAGTTCCGGACCATTTAAACTGCTGTGCAATGTGGACAGAATCAGCTTAGAGCGGTCATAATCAAATATTTCTGTTGTGCCCTGTTCGTCCTTTTCTTCCCCAGTCTCTTCCGGTGTCTGTAACAGACGTATATACCTGCGCTGACCAAGCTGTCTGCGGGCGGCTTCCAGATTTTCCGTAAATTCATCAAATAATCGTCCGCTGTCTTTTTCCAGTTTCGCTACACAGGCATCCAGACTGGACATAAGTATATAGGACGGACTGCTGGTCTCATAAATTCCAAGAAATCTGCGGATCAGCTTCTCACTTACACGTTCACTGCACAGATGAAGCACTGCAGTCTGGGTCATGGCCGGCAATGTTTTGTGAAAGCTCTGGATCACCACATCTGCTCCCAGATCTGCTGCTGAAACGGGAAAATAGTCAGAGAATCTGAAATGAGCACCGTGGGCTTCATCCACGATCAGCGGAATTCCATATTTGTGGACAGCCTCCGCAATCTGACGCACATCTGAAACCACGCCATCATAAGTAGGCGATGTAATAAGTACTGCTTCGATTTTCGGATTTTCCTCAAGATATCTTTCCACACGGGATACGGAAATTGAACCATTTATCCCCAAATCGTTGTCAGATTGTGGATAAATATATGTGGGAACCAGTTCCCGGAGGTATATTGCGTGGTAAACAGCCTTATGACAGTTTCTGGCCACCAGAATCTGTCCACCCTTTTTCACAGATGCGGAAATGGCAGTAAGAATTCCTGCTGTACTTCCGTTGACACTAAAAAAACTTTTCCTAGTGCCGTACATTCTGGATAAGGCATTCTGCGCTTCAAGTAAAATTCCCTCAGAATGATGCAGATCGTCGAATCCGTCTATTTCCGTAATATCACGTTCAATGGGAAAATCTCCCTCTATGCACGCCTTATTCCGCTTGTGACCTGGCATGTGGAAAGGATAGAAGTCGGATTTGCCGTAGTTCTCCAATTCTTTATATAGTCTTCTCATTTTACCTCTCAATTTTCTCAGAAATTATGTCATCTTTTTCAAACACGCTCTAAAATAATATCATAACAGTATCTGAGCAAAATAATATCATTCACAGCAACCATTTTGTAATCAGAAATTATCACACTTTAAATCTGTATCCCACGCCCCAGATGGTCTCGATATACTGCGGCTTGGCATTATTATACTCAATTTTCTCACGGATTTTCTTGATATGAACCGTAACTGTAGCAATATCACCTACCGATTCCATATCCCAGATTTCCCTGAAAAGCTCTTCCTTTGTAAAAACTCTGTTTGGATTCTGGGCCAGGAATGTGAGCAGATCAAATTCCTTGGTGGTAAAAGTTTTCTCCTCGCCATTTACCCAGACGCGGCGGGCAGTCTTGTCGATCTTGATTCCACGAATCTCAATAATGTCGTTCTTCTGCGTGGTGGAACCGATCAGACGGTTATAGCGATCCATATGTGCCTTTACTCTGGCAACAAGCTCGCTTGGGCTAAATGGCTTGGTCATGTAATCGTCAGCCCCAAGTCCAAGACCGCGGATCTTGTCAATATCATCTTTCTTCGCGGAAACCATAATGATCGGAGTATTCTTAGCTTCTCTTACCTGGCGGCAGATTTCAAACCCGTCTATCTCCGGCAGCATCAGATCCAGAATAATCAGGTCAAAATCTTCTTTCAATGCCATATTAAGCCCCAGATCGCCTCTGTTGCAGATTATAACTTCAAATCCTGAGAGCTCCAGATAGTCTTTCTCAAGCTCTGCAATCGCTTCTTCATCTTCAATGATCAGAATTCTGCTCATTTCATTGGTACCTCCTGGTATTTTCTAAGTACAAAATACATGATCGTGCCGATTCCAAGACGGCTTGTGGCCCATACTTTTCCCCCATGGTCCTCCAGAATTTTCTTTACAATGGAAAGACCGATTCCGCTTCCGCCTTTGGAAGAATTTCGCGAAACATCTGTACGGTAAAAACGGTCGAAAATATAAGGCAGATCTTTCGGGCCAATACCTTTCCCATTGTCCTCAATCTCAATCTGGATAAAATCACCCACATCCTTGATTCGGATCTGAATGATTCCTTTAGGCTTGTCCATATATTTGATAGCGTTGCTGATAATGTTATGGATAACGCGGCGGATCTGCTCCCCATCGGCAATTACCATAACGTCTTTTTCCACGTAGTTGGCATAAACCAGCTCAATTCCCCTGGTCTCAAGTTCCAGACCAACTTCTTCTGAACAATCTTCAAAATAATCTTCCACATTTAGTTTGCTAAAGGTATAAGGAATGCGGTTGGTATCGATTTTGGAATAAAAAGTCAGCTCGTTGATCAGATGATCCATCTCATTTGTCTTGTTGTAGATGGTGCGGACATAGCGATCCATTTTCTCAGGGGTATCTGCCACTCCATCCATGATTCCCTCTACATATCCTTTCACTGCTGTGATCGGAGTTTTCAGATCATGGGAAATGTTGCTGATCAGCTCTCTGTTCTCTTTTTCTATAAGGCTTTTTTCTTCTGTAGATTCTTTCAGACGGCGGCGCATTTCCTCGAAATCCTGACAGAGCTCAGAAAATTCGTCTTTTCCTTCTACATCCAGAACGAAATCCAGGTTGCCCTCTTTTATATTCTGCGTCGCTTTTTTTAATTTAACCAATGGAACGGCAATGCTGCGATATACCCAAAGACCAACTACCAAAGCAACGGAGATCAGGATTACAAACGCACTGATAAACAAATCCTTGGCCATTACATGTACCCTGCCCTGACTGTCGGCTGAGTCTGTTATGGAAATATCATATACTGTTCCATCGCTCTCAGTCACTGCCTGTGCTTTCTGCGCCTGTGACTGGCTGAATCCATACAAAGTGGCGGCAAACAGAAGCAGAGGCATAAGAATGATCATGGTGAATCCCAGAACGATTCTTGTTTTTAGCTTCATAACAGTTCTATCCTTTTTCTTCTTTTTACGGAAATTTTCAACAGCTTCCCTGTCGTATGAAGCTGCTTCACCCGATTTATATAGATTATAGCATAAAGCTCTGATTTCATCTCTTAATTTTCTATAAAAAATAGCTCGATAATATGCAGTTTTTTCAACATAAAAAAACCTGGAAAAGACTTCTTCTGCTATATACTAGTCTCTTCCAGGCTCTAACTTTAATATGGAATTTTCAAGCAGGCTTCAATACAAGCCATTTTCTTTTAACCAAATTTTACGCAAGATATTTCTTCAGATCATCAACCTTGTCCAGATGCTCCCACGGAAGATCTACATCTGTACGGCCGAAGTGTCCGTATGCAGAAGTCTGTTTGTAGATCGGGCGGCGGAGATCAAGCATTTTGATGATTCCAGCCGGACGAAGGTCAAAGTTCTCACGGATGATCTCTACCAGTTTCGCATCAGATACTTTACCTGTGCCAAATGTTTCTACATGAATAGAAGTCGGATGTGCAACACCAATTGCATAGGAAAGCTGGATCTCGCACTTGTCAGCAAGACCTGCTGCAACAATGTTCTTTGCAACATAACGTGCTGCATAAGCTGCAGAACGGTCAACCTTTGTGCAGTCTTTTCCGGAGAAAGCACCGCCGCCGTGACGTCCTGTTCCGCCATAAGTATCAACAATGATCTTACGTCCTGTAAGACCGCTGTCGCCGTTTGGTCCACCGATAACGAAACGTCCGGTCGGGTTGATAAAGTATTTCGTATCCTCATCTACCATTTCAGCCGGGATGATCTCATCAAATACATATTTCTTGATGTCTGCATGGATCTGCTCCTGTGTAACATCCGGGTCATGCTGAGTAGAGCAAACAACTGCATCAATACGGCTTGGTTTGCCATTCTCATCATACTCAACTGTTACCTGAGTTTTTCCATCTGGTCTTAAATATTTCAGAGTGCCATCTTTACGGACTTTTGTCAGCTGACGGGAAAGTTTGTGTGCCATGTTGATTGCGTATGGCATGTATTCTTCTGTCTCGTTGGAAGCATAACCAAACTGGATTCCCTGGTCACCAGCTCCAATAGAGTCAAGCTCGTCCTCATCCATCTGATTCTCTTTCTGCTCAAGTGCTTTATCAACACCCATTGCAATATCAGCAGACTGTTTATCAAGTGCTGTGATTACTGCACATGTATCAGCATCAAATCCGAATTTTCCACGAGTATAACCAATCTCGCGGATTGTCTCTCTTACGATTGACTGGATATCGATATTTGCCTTGGAAGTGATCTCACCCATAACCAGAACAAGACCTGTTGTAGTTGCAGTCTCGCAAGCTACACGGCTCATCGGATCCTGTGCGATCAAAGCATCCAGGATGGCATCAGAAATAGCATCACAGATTTTATCCGGATGACCTTCGGTTACAGATTCAGAAGTAAATAAGATTTTTTCTTTGTTTTCCATTCTTTTGTTTTTCCCTTTCTTCAATGGAGCGAAAATTTCCAAAACAGCTAATATCTATCTGCGCTGCGTTGTATGTTTTCCGCGAAAAAAAAGAACAGCCCGGACAAGCGGACTGTCTTATAAATGACTTTTTATATAAACAATCCTCTTATTGTTCGATCACTCGCTCAGGTTGGCACCTTCCTCTCTTTCGAGGGGTTGCCGTGGCTTCATAGATCCTATGTATCTCCACCACTCTGAATAAAAGGCTATTCTTCAGTTTTCCTGTTGCAAGCAATACAATATACTGATTGCTTATAATTGTCAATAGACATTTAATGTCTTATGACTATTTTTTCACCAGATTAAGTCTGATGCTTAACAGATCAAGGCGGTCAGGCTGCGATCTGAAATTAACAATTCACCCTACACGCAGGCGGAATTTCTGGATATCCTTCTCACTGGAAACTCTCTCGATCTCTGCGCCAAGGCTGCGAAGCTTCTCTTCGAAGTTCTCATAGCCACGCTGGATGTAAACAATATCGTCCACAATGGTGATTCCCTCTGCTGCCAGTCCTGCAATAACAAGAGCTGCCCCTGCACGAAGATCCGGTGCACTTACCCTTGCACCAGTGAGCTTATTCACGCCATCGATAATTGCGGAATTGCCTTCAACCTTGATACATGCTCCCATTCTGGAAAGCTCATCTGCATATTTGAAGCGATTCTCAAAAATACTCTCAGTTACAATACTGGTTCCCTCTGCAAGTGCCAGGGTAACCGCAATCTGCGGCTGCATATCAGTCGGATATCCCGGATATGGAAGAGTCTTCACATGAGTGCGATGAAGTCTGCCCACTGCACGTACACGTACGGCATCATCAAACTCCTGAACTTCACATCCGATTTCCTCAAGCTTGGCTGTAGTAGCTTCGAGATGCTTTGGAATTACATTCTTAACTGTGACATCACCACCGGTAGCTGCTGCAGCGAACATAAAGGTTCCTGCCTCGATCTGGTCCGGAATGATAGAATACTCTGTGCGGTGAAGCTTCTCAACACCCTTGATACGGATCACATCTGTACCAGCACCTTTGATATTGGCTCCCATGCTGTTCAGGAAGTTGGCAACATCTACTACGTGTGGCTCTCTGGCAGCATTTTCAATAATCGTACGTCCTGGTGCAAGAGATGCTGCCATCATAATATTGATGGTCGCTCCTACAGATACTACATCCAGGAAAATATGGCTTCCATGGAGATTTGATGCTTCCGCAACAATGGCTCCATGAAGAATATCAACTTTCGCACCAAGGGCTCTGAATCCTTTCAGATGCTGATCGATCGGACGGCTTCCGATATTGCAGCCACCTGGAAGAGGAACTTCCGCTCTTTTATATTTACCAAGTAATGCACCAAGAAGATAGTAAGATGCACGGATCTTCTTAATGTACTCATAATCTACACTTACATCACCAATGGTAGAACCATTGATCTTAACAGTTGATTTATTGATTCTGTCAACCTGTGCTCCGATGCCAGCTATTGCCTCCAGTAAAACGTTGATGTCTCTGACGTCAGGCAGATTCTCGATGAGAATTGTCTCATCCGTCATAATGGCTGCTGATAAAATAGCCAGCGCTGCATTCTTTGCACCTGCTATCTCTACTTCACCAACAAGCGGATTTCCACCTTTAATCACATACTGTTCCATAATACACCTCTATTATTCTTACTCCGCGAGCCAAAAAGGCTATTGTCAATTTCTCTCCAATAACCTGACAGCCCTCCTCTGATTCACAGTTACTGTTCACTTCGTTCATCGTAACTCATTCCGCGAATAGTAACGATCTACAGTTACTTAATAACCCCTGTCTGTAGTGTTTCCAAAAGTGCCTGCAGACTTGCTTCCAAATCTTTCCCTTCTTCATCTACCACAATGTCTGCATATTTCTCGTATAAGGGAACTCGCTCCTCATATAAACTCTTCAAGGTCTGTCCTTCTTTCAGAAGAACTCCCCGCTTCTTAAGATTTCCAAGCCGTTTCTCAAGAGACTCCAGAGAAAGGCTGAGGTAAACTACCTTCCCAATTGATTTCAAGTGTTCCATGGCTTCACTGCAATATACCACACTTCCCCCAGTAGCAATTACAGTATTCTCTGTATCAATCGACGCATTTACGCGATTCTCAATGGCCTTGAAACCATCTTCTCCTTCTTCATCAATGATCTGATAAAGACGTCTTTTTTCTTCTTTTTGTATTAAAAGGTCTGAATCTAAAAATTCATATCCAAGTATTTTCGCAAGAACAACGCCCAGTGTGCTTTTACCTGCACCGGGCATTCCAATTAATGTTATATTATTCATTTTCATTCGATACTCCTTTAAATAATAACACATAAGAGCCATTATTGCAATCACATTAAAAAATTGTTACTGAGTTCGTTAAAAAATTGTTACTGAGTTCGGTTTTTTAATGGGTGATTTTTAAGTTTCTGATTATGCTTTTTTCCTTTTTTTACGCTATATCCAAAGGTGCCCAGTTTCTTTCCAAGTCCCAGATATTCTCCATGGGAATATACCATCAGTTTTGACTGATTCAGCTGAAATTTATTATTTTTATCCATATAGGCTTCGTCCGCATGCACTGCAACTACTTCCGCAAGGAACATGTGATGAGAACCAAGCTTCTCAATTTTCTTAACTTTACATTCAATATTTACAGGAGCTTCACCGATCATTGGTGCCTTCACTTGATCCGCCTTTTCTTTGGTAAGATGAAGCTCCTGAAATTTATCAACCTCTCTGCCGGACCGCACGCCACAATAATCGGTGGCGTATGCAAGCTCTTCTGTGGTAAGGTTCAGAACAAATTCCTTTGTCTTGCAGATCATATCGTAAGAAAATCTGGTGGGACGAACGGAGATGCTTACCATTGGCGGGTTGGTACACACGGTGCCAGCCCACGCTACTGTTATTATATTATCATTACCCTCGCCATCTGTAACGCTGACCATCACAGCAGGAAGCGGGTAAAGCATATTGCCTGGTTTCCAGGTCTGTTTTGCCATATTTTTGCTCCTCTTTTATGTGAAAATTTCCCGTGCAAAGAACCTTCTGCGTTACTTTTCACTTTGTGAGCAGTATCTTTTAACAGCCTCTTTGCCGGGAAAATCTTTATTATCAGTTAAAGTCATTTGCCATGATCTGCGCAGCTTCCATCATAGCCGGGATCATCTGTTTCTTACGGGAAACCACTCCTTTCAGGTGGAAGCACTTATCCTCCGGTTCCTGCTGGAATGCGATTTTTCCCATTTCCTCGCTGCCCTCACCGTAATAAATTACATCTGAAGACTCGTCCATAATATTGGTTAACATAAAGTAAACACGGGTAATTCCATGGCGCCCGCACTCGCTTACCATAAATGGTTTCAGGCGGACTTTGATCTCCTGAAGCTCTTCCTCGTCCATGGAACTGATCTGTCCAACACCAAAAGCCACATTTCCTTCTGCAATAAATTTCTTGTAATCCTGATAGAAAATTTCTTCAGGTGCTTTATCCTTCAGATTGCTTCCAGCCTTGAACATTTCTCTTGCGAAATCTTCAATCTTAATGTCCGCGATCAGTGCAAGCGCACTTGCTGCGATCTTGTCCTGCTGGGTGCAGGTTGGGGAACGGAACATTAAGGTATCGGAAATAATGGCTGCACAGAGAAGTCCTGCGATCTTAGGCGGAATCTCCAGTCGCTGCTCGTCATAAATCCGGTAAAGGATTGTCGCAGTACATCCAACTGGCTCATTTCGGAAATTAATCGGCTTCATAGTTTCCAGAGAACCAAGCTTATGATGGTCAATGATCTCCAGAATCTCTGCTTTCTCAATATTATCAACAGCCTGGTCTTTCTCATTATGATCTACCAGAATTACCTGTTTCTTGTGCATGTCAAGGAAATTTCGTCTGGAAATGGTTCCCACACATTTTCCCCGCTTATTGATAACAGGGAATGCACGATGGCGGTGCTTGATCATAACATCCTGAATATCATCTGTGAAATCTTCAGTATTAAAAGTTACCAGATTATCTTTTTTCATCACATAGTTTACCGGAATACTCTGGTTGATCATGCGGGCAATTGTGTAGGTATCATATGGAGAAGAGATAATGATGATCTGTCTCTCCTGAGCTTTCTTTATTACCTTCTCACTTACCTGAATACTCATTCCTACAATAATGCAGCTTACATTCAGTTCTATTGCCTTTAACTGATCTTCCTCACGGTTTCCAAGAATAACCATATCATTTTCTTCGATATAGTTCTTCATCACCTCCGGATCAGCAGTTCCAATAAGGATTTTCCCTTTGGTAAAATAGCCGTGACCGTTTCCTTCTACGATTTCACCGTCAAGAGTATCCCTGATCTTGTTATACTGAGTTCTGGCATTTGAAAGAAGATAGCTGTCCTTGGTATCCATGTAAACATCAGCAATATCGCCGATTGTTACAATTCCCTCCAGCTCATCCTCGCTGTTACAGATGGGAAGGGTCACAATGCCTTTATTCTGCATCATATCCCAGGCATTTTTCAGGGACATGGTACGGTCTGCATCCGGTTTTGGACGGATATCCATATCTTTTACCTGCGTTCCGATATTTCCCAGATAAGCCGGTGGCTGTACGCCAAAACGATTCAGTACATACTGGGTCTCTTCATTGATCTGACCGGCGCGTCTTGGAATATAACGCTTGGTCTGGGTGGTTCTGTTTTTGATATCTGCGTAAGCAATTGCCGAACAAATAGAATCCGTATCCGGATTCTTATGTCCCATTACAAATACTTTCTGATTCTTCATTCACATTCTTCCTTCCAAAATTCAGCTGACCTCTGCACACTTTTCATCTGTAAACAGAGTTTTTATTTCGGGTCTACTTCTCAAACACGCTCTACAGAAGATTTTCATTTTGGGCGATTGTCTTAATCGTCCAAATCTGCACTTTATATTAATTCAGTTTAATATTTGCAAATAAAGCTCCCAGAGATGTGGTTGCCTCTTCTCCGGACTGTGGGATTTCTATTTTCTCTTCTTCCACTTCTTTTGCCATCATATCAGTTGCTTCTTTGATACTCAGGCTCAGTTTTCCATCTTTCACTGCAGTTACTTTTACTTTCACCTTATCTCCAACTGCAAGAACTTCTGATGGTTTACGGATTCTCTTTTCGCAAATCTGGGAAATATGTACCAGTCCGGATACGCCGTTTCCAAGATCTACAAATGCGCCGTATGGCTGAAGGCTCTCTACAGTTCCTTCTGTTACAAAGCCTGGCTGGATATTGGAAATTTTATTCTTTCTTTCCTCTTCTGCTTTTTCCCTTAAAATTTCTTTCGCAGAAAGAATCAGTTTTTTGTCCTCTTTATTGACATCAATTACCTGAACCTGGATGTGTCTGTTCAGATATTCGTTGGTGTCTTCTACGTAATTCAAGGCCAGCTTGGAGGCCGGGATAAAGCCGCGCACACCTTCTACATAAGCAACTGCACCGCCGTTTACTACATCTTTTACCACTACATCAAGAACCTCTCCGGAGGCTTTCAGCTCTTTTAATTTGTCCCAAGCCAGGACGTCAGTAGCCTCAACTTTGGATAAAAGGATGTTGCCGTTTCCATCGTCTTTTCTTACAACTGTGGCGGAAACTTCATCTCCAGGGTGTACTTCTTCTTTAACGTTAAAGCCCGGCTCTCTGCTGTAATCTTCTACCGGGATAATGCCTTCTGCGTAATATTTTAAATCTACAATAATTTCTTTATCATCTACACTCACAACTGTTCCTGTGAGAATGTCGCCTTCTTCAATTTTCTTAAAAGAAGCTTCAAGTTCTGCTTCGTAATCTTTCATTGTCTCTGCCATGACCTAGACTCCTTTACCCCTGTTTTTGCTTCATTATAGCACACCGCTTATTCGTTGCAAATAAATTTTGGAATGTACATTCGAAAAAACACCGCTCTTTAAGCGTCAGAGTTTAAGATCTGGCGTTTAAAGAGCGGCATATTCAGACAAATTTTCCAAAAAATTGTGACGCACATCTTGCAAAAAACCTTTTTCAAACACGCTCCAGAGCGTGCAGATTGCAGGAATACTTTTTCAAATACGCTCTAAAACGAGGAGTGCCCCGGCAGTAGCTGCCGGGGCGATTATTATGAAAAAATTTTATGTGTAATGGTGTCATTACAACGTCTTCTGTGTATGTTCTTTCGAACTGATTATATAGTATCAGATACTTATGAACAAAATACATGCAAATTGTTAACGAATAATGAACATTTGTTTTATTTGCACAATTTCTTCTTTCATTTTCCTCTTTTTTTATAAATTTACCACATTTGCATCTTTACTTTAATTTGGTAAAGTTATACATTTTGCACATTTTACATTTCTCATTCGAATAATCCTTTTACAAATTCGATTAACTTCGACACAAGACCTTTGGCATCATCCTTTGTAACACCCATATCCTGCAGCTTACTGTATACAGAATTTACATCGCTTCTAAGAGCATCTTCGTCAATTTTTGCATCCAGAACCTTGCGTACTACAGAAACAAGGGAATCTACCTCTGAATCAGAAAGAGATACCCCAAAATGGTCTGCTGCCTGAGTTACAGCACTTCGTACCTGGTCATCTGTGATGTTCTGCTGGTCTACAAGATCCTTGGCATACATAATAATGTCTACTGCTTTTCCAGGGTCAGAAGCAAGAAAATCAATTCCACTGTCCAGAAGACTTTCTACTACTTCTGTATCACTGGATGCCATAACCGGCATCGGCATGGAACATGCAAGAACTCCTGCAAGGATAAGTGCTGCTGATTTTTTCATTTTTATCATGATAATTACCTCCTGATTGAATGTTGCTGTTCAAGACTTGCCCAGTAACGATTAAATGTCATCTGTTCAAATCTCTCCAGTAACAATTAAATAGCTGCTGTTCATGGTCTGACCAGCAATAGTTAATATTCTGTTCACAAACTGCTGGAATCTGGTCATATTTATGATCTGATTTCCTCATATCAAGTAATTTTCTTCTGAAATTTAATCAATACCGGAAATAAATCTTCCTCCAGATTCCAGCCCATTATACTACACCTTTTCCTTTTATTTGTAAAATGTATCTAAAAACTTTATAATCTTTTTATAACTAATCTCCAAAAACAGCCCATTTTTCCAGGAAGTTACAAATCTTTTCAAATTCGTTCACTAATTTTTCATAAGATAAACACGATTCTTTCAAACTTTCCCGATATACTAACATCATAAAAATAATAACAGCCAACATTATTTTTATAAAATTTCTTTTCCATATGTCAGTCACCCAAAAGTGATTGACTCTCCTTCCTTTTAAAAAATATATTTGAGACAAAATAAAAATCACCCTTCTAGCCACCGGGTGATTTTTATTTGTATAAGATTTATGCAGTAAATCATTTCCGAACATGTGAAGGATCACGGGAGCCGCAACGCTGCGAAGCAATCCGAAGATATCAAGAACGGGGCTTACGCCCCGTTCTTGATATCTATCTCAATTTATTAAATGCGTTTGCAAGATCAGCAAATTCTGCTAAAGTAAGCGCTTCGCCTCTCACATTTACCGGAATTCCGGTCTCTGCCATAGCTTTCTCAATTTCCTCTTTTGAAAAATCAAGCTCCTGGGAGTTCTTCAGTCCATTTACCAATGTTTTTCTTCTCTGATTAAAAGATGCCCGGATCAGCCTGAACATCAGCTTCTCATTGTCCACCTGCACTGGCGGCTCTTCATATCTCACAAGCTGGATAACAGCACTTCCCACCTTCGGTCTTGGCATAAAACAGTTTGGCGGAACATTCGCAATGATCTGCGGTCTGGCATAATACTGAACAGCCAGAGACAAAGCACCGTAATCCTTTGTTCCAGGACCAACCTGCATTCTGTCTGCCACTTCCTTCTGTACCATAATGGTGATGGAAGAAATGGGAACATGGTTTTCAAAAAGTCCCATGATGATTGGCGTGGTAATATAATAAGGCAGATTGGCAACCACCTTGATAGGCTTGCCCCCATTTTTCTCCTGTGCCAGCGCCGCAATATCAACTTTCAGGATATCCTCGTTGATCACAGTCACATTATCCCAGTCTTTCAAAGTATCATTTTCCAGAATCGGGATCAGTGTCTTATCAATCTCTACAGCCACCACTTCTCTGGCTGCATCAGCCAGATACTGGGTCATGGTTCCAATACCTGGTCCGATTTCCAGGACAAAATCATCCTTGGTGATCTTGGAAGCCTCGATTATTTTTTCCAGAACATGGGTATCGATAAGAAAATTCTGACCAAACCTTTTCTGGAAAGCAAAATTATACTTTTGAAGAACTTCAATGGTATATTTCGGATTTCCTAAATAAGGTCTGGTCATGTTAATTTCCTCTTTCTTTTAAATTATTTAATCATTATCTGCAAATCGCACAATCTGGGCAGCTGTCTGCAATTCCCTTATTACTTATTTTGCAAAATCTTTCTCATAAAGAACCGTAAATCCATCACGGTCTACTCTCTTTTTCTTATTAAATTTCAGAAGTCCGCCCTGGGATTTCGCCATTGCTGCGTCAAGCATTTCCTTAACTGCGCCAATGTTCATAGGCTGGTCTTCTTTCTGGTTCACACCGATCAGATTATACAATGCAAGCATTCCCATCTGGTCGATCTTGTAACCATTTTCCTTGGTGTAAACTCTTGCAAAGTTTACAAGTTCATCATTGGTAAATACCGGAATGTTGATCATGGATGTAAACTTCTTGGCAAATTTCGGGAATCTTGCAATCAGCTTACGCATTCCGATCTTCTCATCCTCAATAATCACAGTAAGTCCGTCTGTGCGGAACTCCATAGCCTTATCCAGAATATCCACTGTTTCCTGTGTCAGTTGATTAGCATTCTCAATGACAAGGAAACCACCGCTAAGTTTACCAATCACTTTCGTAATATCCATCTCATTCAGCTGGTCGGCAAACACATAAGCCACCTTGGAAGCCGGCAGATTCAGCTCTTTACAGATTGCCGGAATCAGACTTGCGATCAGTCTTGTCTTACCAGTTTCTTTCCCACCCATGACGATCACGTTTCCAGTCTTGGAGGTCTTATCAGCCGCTGCCATCTGCACATCGCAAAGTGCACTGATCAGCTGTTCCCGCATTCCCGGAACCTTTACAAAATATGTAAACAGCTTCTTCTCATCATCGGTAAGTGATTTCTCTCTTGGCACAATGTCAGATGGATTTCTCTTATCCTTTGGCTGAATAGAATCAATAAACTGTTCCAGTTCTTCTTCCTCGGAAAGAGATTCAGAAGACTCTTCTTCCTCTTCATCCTCGTCAAAATCAAAGTTTTCGTCCTCAGAATCTTCCGGTTCTTCCTCTGCATCTTCCGTTTCAACCACATCATCTGCAGCTGGAGGCATATCCTCATCCTCTTCTTCTCCAATGCTCTCTCTGAGAAGCTTGGCAATAAATTCATCCTCAGACATGGAATCATCAGAAGGCTCTTCTTTCTCCTTATGACCTGCCGGGCCATTCATAAACTCATCCTCAGCAGCCTGAAGATCCTCTTCGGAAAGGAATTCCTCTTCCTCAAGCTCTACAACCGGCTTTTTCTGCTCTGGTTCTGGCTCGATTTCTTCCTCGTCCTCAGTGATAACTTCCTCTTCTTCTGGAATATCCTCTGCCTTTTCTTCTTTTACAGCATTCTGAGGTTTCGTAGATATTTCTTGGGCAGCTTCTACAATTTCTTTATTTTCTTCCTGAACTTTCTCTTCATCTACCTTCTCATCCGGAATTTCAATTCCCTGTGCAGAAGCAGCAGCAAGAATCGTATCCTCCAGATTGAAATTTGAAAAATCAAATGCAGGTTTCTCGTCTTTCATTTTCTCCGCAGCATCAGCCTCATCACTGAAAAGGTTATTCTGTACAGGCGCCTTGGGAACCTCAATCTCTTCCGGTACCATATTCTTCATAGAATCCGGAATATTCAGTGTAGGCATTTTCAGGTTCTCAACAGGTGTTTCTGTTTCTGTGGAAAATGCGTTCTTCTCTTCTGCAGACTCTGAACGATCTGCATTCTCTAAACCTTCTGTATTCTCTTCGGAAACTGCTTCTGCTGATTCCTCCGCAGTCTCATCTGCTGTACTCACAGATTCTTCAGCAACATTCTCCTTGGTATTCTCCACTTTCACCTTGCCAGTTTCAGGCTCCAGCTCCGGTACACTTTCATATTCTTTCTCAGAAGCCGGATCACGAAGCATTTCTTCCTGAACCTCTTTCGTCTGCTCAGTGGAAACAATGCTGTCTTCCATTTCATCCATCTTACGGCTTCCAAAGATGTCACGAAGTCCTTTGGAAATTTTATCCTGAAGACTCTCTACGCCATCCAGATCCTCGCTCTTGATCTGAATACTTTCAATAGATTCGCTTCCCTGGTTCTCAGCTTTCGGTGCTTTCTCTTCTTCCTTGATGGTATCTGCTTCCTCAGGTTTCAGAAGCTTCGGTACAAACTGCTGTTCATACCGCTCTTTCTCCGCGCCAGTAAGAGCACCCATACGCTGTTTCAGGTCCATAGCCTTCATCACGTAGTTACCCTCGTTGAACCAGAGAATGATCTCGTTGCAAAGCTCCAGACATTTCTCTTTGTCACCATCCTGATAGTACAGTTTGGCAAGCTCGTAAGACCATTTTTCGGTAAATTCTTTCTCCTTATAATCCTCCAGAACCTTGATCTGCTCTGCAAGAGGAGCCTTTTTTACTTTCAGGATCTTGTATTTCAGGATGTACTGCGTATTATCATTTGGCGCAACTTCCCTGTACTCCTGATAAAATTCCACTGCCTCGGAAACCTGTCCCAGCTTCAGGGAAACTTCTACAAGACGATAAAGAATGTTCTTACCAATGGAGGCTCTGTGATAAGCCAGCAGGAAAATTTCCTTGCTGTCCTCATAGCGTTTATTGGCAGCATAGATTTCACCAACCACACAAAGGGTACGAACATTTTTCACACGGCGCCAGTCAATGCTGTCTACAACATTCATGGCTCCCTTATAGTCTTTCTGTTCTACTAAATGGTTAATCTCTTCAAGTTTAACCCGAAATTCCTCTTTGTCCAAATTTTTCACCAACTTTCCATAGTTAATGCCAGTTTAGCATATCGCATACTACTTCGCAAGCTTATTTATCTGCAGGACCCCCTATCGGCTGATACACATGCCCTGCCACAACGTGAAACACTTTATTGATCGTAAACTGATGACTGACAAAATCATCCAGACCAGTACAGGTGATCATGGTCTGAATATCATGAATACTCTCAAGAAGATAATTCTGACGGCTGCTGTCCAGCTCCGAAAGGACATCGTCCAGAAGCAGAACTGGTTTATCATGAATGATCTTCTCCACCAGATAAATCTCCGAAAGTTTCAGGGAAAGGGCTGCTGTTCTCTGCTGCCCCTGCGAACCATATTTGCGGATATCAATTCCGTTCACAGCCACCATTAGGTCATCCCTGTGAGGTCCGGACGAAGTCATTTTCATCCGAAGATCCCGGTCTCTGTTGCGGAAAAGGCTCTCTTCCAAAGCCTCACTCTCCACGCTTGGTTCATATATCACTTCTATATTCTCAATACCGCCGGTAAGATTTCTGTGAATTTCCTTAATGATCTCATTAAGGGACTCCACAAATTCTCTTCTTTTGCCAATGATCTTACGGCCATAATTTACCAGCTGCATATCCCATACATCCAGAGTCGCTCCAAGATCCGGTCGCTTATACATATCCTTCAGCAGCTTATTTCTCTGATTCAGAACATGATTGTATCCGGCAAGATCTGTGAGGTATAGTTTATCCAGCTGACAAAGCTCCGCGTCCATGAATCTTCGTCGCTCTCCCGGACCGTTTTTGATAATATTCAGATCCTCCGGGGAAAAGAAAACCAGATTCACCACACCGAGAAGCTCTCTCGCCTTCTTTATGGGAAGCCCGTTGATTGCCACGCCCTTGGCCTTATTTTTCCGAAGGTGCATGTCAATCTTATAAGACATGGAATCTTTTCCCACCATCATGCGGATATGGGCTTCATCCTGTTCAAAGCGGATAATCTCCCGGTCTTTGCTTCCTTTATGGGATTTGCTGGTTCCGCACAGATACACAGACTCCAGGATATTGGTTTTTCCCTGTGCATTATCCCCATAAAAAATATTAGTTCCTTTGTCAAAAGAAAGTTCCAGCGATTCGTAATTTCTGAAATTGCTTAATTTTATGGATTCAATATAAGCCATTTTACTCGTTTCCGGACAGAACCTTCACATCCTGGCCATTATAGGAAATAACGTCACCGCCATAAACCTTGCGGCCTCTTCTGGTATCTACTTCGCCATTTACTTTTACAAGTCCGTCGTTGATCACATATTTTGCCTCAACACCGTCTGATACAAGTTCAGCAAGTTTCAGTGCCTGGCCAAGTTTGATAAATTCATCTCTGATTCTGATTTCCAATTTTCTGCCTCCACTCTTCTGGCATCACGACTGCAATTCGTTTTCCAGACTGTCTCCAGCCATTATTGGCAGTCCGTGTTCACTTCCATACTCTTCCAATTGTCTGTTACGTTTCTCTCTGTGGCAAGTGTCATTATCTTGCCTGGTTCTGATTTATGTTAACCGGAAGAATCAGATACGTGTAAGTTTCTTCCTCATCTCTGATAAAGCAAGGTGCTTTCGGGTTTACCAGGTAAATGTCGATGGTCTCATCATCAATAACCTTCAGTGCATCGATCAGGAACTTGGGATTAAATCCGATCAGAATATCTTTTCCCTCTTTCTCAATATCAATATCCTCGTTCATGGAACCCATTGCAGAATCAATCTTCAGCTCCATGCTGCCATCTGTAATGTGGATAATGATCGGTTTCTTATCTCCTTCTCTTACAAGAAGTGTAGCACGGTCGATACAATCCAGAAATTCTTTTTTGTTAATGGAAAGTTTGGTCTCATAATCGCTGGAAAGCATCTGGTCAATACGGAAATATTCCCCTTCGATCAGACGGGAAACTACCATAGTCTGGTCAAATTCAAATAAAATATGATTATTGGTAAAGAAAATGCTGACTACGTCATCCATTTCTCCGGATAAAATCTTACTGATCTCGTTAAGAGTCTTACCTGGAACCACAACCTTGCGATCTGAATAGTCTTTCTTCAGAGGCATTTTGCGGATCGCAATACGGTGTCCATCCAGAGAGACAATTTTCAGACAATTATCCTTAATTTCAAACAGCTCACCAGTCATTAATTTGTTGTTATCGTTGACTGCAATTGAGAATATTGTCTGATAAATCATATTCTTTAATGTATATTGAGAGATAGTTAATGGTTCATCTCTTTCAATCATAGGAAGATATGCGAAATCTTCTCCTGATTTTCCAGGAATATTAAATTTTGCTTTCTCACAGGTGATAGTTGCAGCGAATTTTTCATCAGTTTTAATGGTAACATCGTTGTCTGGAAGTCTTCTGATGATCTCGTAAAAGATTTTCGCATTCAGGGCAACCATTCCTTTTTCTTCTATAGTACCTTCGACAATGGTTTCGATTCCAAGTTCCATGTCATTAGTAGTAAATTTGATCTGATTTGTTGTTGCATCAATCAGAATACATTCCAGAATTGGCATAGTTGTTTTGGATGGTACAGCTTTTAAGGAAATGCTGACGCTCTTCAACAAGTTACTTTTGGAGCAAATGATTTTCATAATGTGTATAACTTCCTTTCTGGAGAAAATGGGTTTTTCATTAAATATATTTAAGAAGATATCCGCCGTATCCGCCGTAGGGGGTGTGAATATGTGAAAAACTCACTTCCGCCCAGTGAATAAAAGGGTTTCGGGTATGGATAACTTCGTGTAAAAGCATTGGTTTAGAGTGTGAATAACCTGTGTAAAACCACATAAGCGATTTTGTCGCCAAAAGTTATTCACATTAATACACATAATGTCAACATCTTATACACATGAAATGTGGAAAAAATGTGTTAAGTTTGTGGATTAATTTTTTTCTTTAATGTATCGATGGTGTTCTGGAGCTGTTCGTTGTTCTGGAGTTCCTTTTCGATCTTTTCTACTCCGTGCATAACGGTAGTGTGGTCGCGATTTCCAAGATACTGTCCTACATTTTTCAGCGGGATCGCCAGAATTTCACGGCAAAGATACATTGCCACCTGTCTTGGCATCACGATCTTGGAACTTCTTTTATTTCCACAAAGATCGGCAGTACTTACATTAAAATGCTCTGCTACCATAGAAATAATGTAGTCTGCAGTAATCTGTTTATTTTCATTCGGTGCGACGATATCCTTCAGAGCCTGCTCGGCAAGTTCAAGGGTAACCTCTTTTTTCTCCAGTTTTGCATAAGCAACTACCTTATTGAAGGCACCTTCCAGCTCACGGATGTTGGATTTGATATTATTTGCAATATATTTGATAACATCTTCGCTTACATTGTAGCCGTCCATGTCTTCTTTTTTATGAAGAATGGCCATCCTGGTCTCGTAATCCGGCAGAGTAATATCCACGATCAGTCCCCATTCGAATCTGGAACGGAAACGCTCATCCAGAATTTCCATATCCTTCGGCGGTTTATCGGAAGATATGATAATCTGTTTGTTTGCACTGTAAAGGCTGTTGAAGGTGTGGAAAAATTCCTCCTGCGTGGATTCCTTTCCTATAATAAACTGAATATCATCAATGAGAAGGACATCAATGTTACGGTATTTCTCGCGGAATTTACTCATGGCGGTGTTATTTCCATTACGGATGGTCTCGATCAGCTCATTGGTAAATTCTTCACTTGTAACATAGAGAACCTTACTGTTATCATCATTTTCAATAATAAAGTGGGCGATGGAATGCATAAGATGGGTCTTGCCAAGTCCTGCACCACCATAGATAAACAGCGGATTGTACGTATTTCCCGGAGATTCCGCTACTGCCAGGGCTGCAGCCTGAGCCAGTTTGTTGTTGCTGCCCACGATAAAAGTATTGAATGTATATTTGGGGTTCAGATTTGCTTCTTCACATCTGGCCTTAAAACGGTTGTCCTGATCAGGTGCAGCGTCGGAAATGGATTTCTTCGCCGGGACGTCTTCTGGAAGGATAAATTTCACTTCGCAGTCGGTCATTCCGGTAACTTCGCTTATGGTAACCTGCAGAGGCAGTTTGTAATTCTTATTAATGTAGCTTAATCGCACCTGGTCGGAAGCGACGATGGTAACTACATTTCCACTGACATCATAAACCTTCAGGGGTTTCAGCCATGTGTCGAATCGAACATCGGAAAGATCGTGCTCCTTTTTCACAATTCCCAGGATTTCATCCCATTTTTCTATTACTGTGCTCATTTTTTCCTCCCGTACACATCTGATTGTTTCTTATATTAAATGATGCCGTCCGTCGGCGACATGTCCGTTTATCAAAATACCAGCTGGAAACAGGAAATTAGGGTGTGGCAGGCTAAATATACCGGAATTTTACTGGTATTTTGATAAACGGACATAAATATCCTTATATATATTATAATAAATCCTGTCTTTTCGCAACGACAAAATCTTATTTATATAGGAAATTTATGTGGAAAATTATGCACATTCGGAGAAAAAATTAAGATTGCTGTGGATTACCTAAAAGAATGAGGGGACGAGGAGGAAAATGTTGTTTTGAAGCTAAAAATAGGAAAAATAAATGGGGAAAAGTATAGAATTGTCCACAAAACATCCACAATTTAAAAAAATTGCAGTGGATAATAAAAAAATTCAAGGAAAAAAATGGGGGATATCTTGTGAATAAACTGGAAAGTTATCAACATTTTGTGTGTGGATAAATGTGGATAAATAGGTTGATAACCATTCTGGTTACCATAACATGGTTTTACGGGTTTCAATAATGAAAAATTATGTGTATAACTCTATCCACTGTCGAATCCCCTCGAAATATACCGTTTTTTGTGACATATGCGTTAAAATCAACAGTCAAAAGTGGATATTTTTGCTGATAATCCCCAGGTTATCCACAAGTTATCCACAAAATGTGGATAATGTTACGTAAACCTTTTCAAAATGACAGGTTATGCACAGTGTGGAAAACTTTGTGGATATAAAAAATTCTAGGAAAGCAAGAATTTTTACTTGACGAGAATGCCATTTATGAATATAATTGAAATGATGTTCTGATTAGGTTAATAATTTTAAATTCCATATAGATAAAGGAGGTGCTTTACCTATGAAAATGACATTTCAGCCGAAAAAAAGATCTAGAGCGAAAGTCCATGGCTTCAGAGCTCGTATGAGCACAAAAGGCGGACGTAAAGTATTAGCTGCCAGAAGATTAAAAGGAAGAAAGCAGTTATCTGCTTAAGACCGTTAAGACCGCAGTTACTGTGGTCTTTTCTTCTATACAGAAATAATTATTTCAATATCATATAAAGGAGAATCAGATGGAATACTCAGACTCCTTAAAGAAAAATAACGAATTCCAAAGGGTATACCGAAAAGGAACATCACAGGCAAATCGGTATCTGGTGATGTATGTGCTTGAGAACCATGACAGGCACATGGAGAATCGTCTGGGAATATCTGTAAGTAAAAAAGTTGGGAATAGTGTGGTACGCCACAGAGTCACCAGACTGATACGAGAGAGCTACCGCCTGAATGAAAGATCCTTCCGTCAGGGACTGGACATTGTAGTGGTCGCAAGACCAAATGCAAAGGACAAGTCCTATCAGGAGATTGAGAGTGCGCTTATGCATCTTGCAGGCAGAATGAAGATCCGCCGTGAGGCTGAGCTTCATGTGGAAGATTAAACGGTATTTGGGCAGTATTGTTGTTTCGGTAAAGGAGCGGCAATATTGAAACAGATTTGCAGGAGAAATTATCATGAGCAGATTTAGTCCAAGGAATATCATGATTCATATGATTCGTCTCTATCAGAAATATATATCGCCGATGAAGAGAACAAAATGTCCTTATATTCCCACATGTTCTCAATATGGTTTAGAAGCAATTCAAAAATATGGTGCGTTAAAGGGCGGGCTTCTTGCAGTGTGGAGAATTTTGCGCTGCAATCCTTTTTCACATGGAGGATACGATCCTGTGCCATAAACTGTACTGAAACAGACAGTGTACAATAAATGACACTTTAAACTGATTTTCAGCACAAAAACTCAAACTTTGACAATTGAATAGTTACACCGAAAAAGCCTAGGAGGAAACAAACTTTGGATATGATTTTATTAACGAAGAGCAGTGTCCCGATTATTGGACAGGTTGCTTCTATTATGGGCTGGATCATGGACGGGATTTACAGAGTTCTTGATCTGGTGGGTATTCAGAACCTGGGTCTTTGTATCATTATCTTCAGTATTATTATTTATGCACTGATGACACCATTGCAGGTTAAACAGCAGAAGTTTTCTAAGTTAAGCTCTGTTATGCAGCCTGAGCTTCAGAAGATACAGAAGAAATACAAAGATAAAAAAGACCAGGCGTCCGTGCAGAAAATGCAGGAAGAAACTCAGCTTGTATATCAGAAATACGGTGTTTCACCTACCGGCAGCTGTGTGCAGCTGTTGATCCAGTTTCCTGTCCTGATGGCATTATGGCAGGTTATTTACAAAATTCCTGGTTATGTTGGCAGTGTAAAGAATGTTTTCACAGGCCTTGTTGATCAGATCACAAGCGTAAGTGGCTACACAGACCTGATCCAGAACTTTATCACAGACAATAAGATGACTCGTGTACAGCTGGCTCTGGATAACGGAAAAGCGACCAGTAATTCTGTCATCGATTTCCTTTATGCATTATCTCCATCTCAGTGGAAAGATCTTGCAGCAATGGATCAGTTTAAGGGATTTGCAGATACCATTAACACCACGTCTGCAGAAATTTCCAAAATGCAGAATTTCTGTGGACTTAACATTGCAGATCAGCCTCTGAACTACATTAAGGCTGCTTTTGAGGGAGCATCTATTGCACTGGCAATCGCTGCACTTCTGATTCCTATTCTTGCATGGGCGACTCAGGTACTGAACTATAAGCTTATGCCACAGGCTACTTCATCTGCTGAAGGAGCTGTTGATACAATGCAGGCTTCCATGAAGACTATGAATACGGTTATGCCGCTTATGTCAGCAGTATTCTGTTTCACATTCCCGGTAGGTCTTGGTATTTACTGGATTGCAAGTGCGGTTGTAAGAAGTGTTCAGCAGTGGTTTATCAATCGTCATCTTGATAAGATGGATATCAATGATCTGGTAAACGAGAACATGAAGAAGATGGAGAAACAGCGTACGAAAGAAGGACTTCCGCCGCAGAAGATCACCAATCAGGCAAACCAGTCTACTAAGAATATCAATACCAAGATTGATAAAGGTTCCAGTAACACAAACGCAGAAGAGAGAGCCAGAAAAGTAGAGGAATCCTACCAGAATGCAAGAAATGCAAAACCTGGAAGTATTGCAGCAAAAGCAAATATGGTCAGGGATTTTGACGAGAGAAACAAGAAGAAGTAATTGTTGTCGGGAACGGAGGGTTTCATAGATGGAGGAGTTTATCCAGTTTTCAGCAAAAACGAAAAATGAAGCAATCACCAAGGCGTGCATCGAATTAGGTGTTTCCAGTGATCAGCTGGAAATTGAAGTGGTTTCTGAAGGTAGTTCCGGATTTTTTGGCATCGGAAGCAAACCGGCAATCATTAAAGCACGCAAGATCAATACAGTTTCTGAAGAGGATGAGATACAGGAAATCGTTGATACTGTTAAAGTGGATGCGATTAAGGAAGAGCAGAATAGAAAGCCTGCCAAACCTTTTGTAAAAGCTGAGAAACCGGCACCAAAGAGTGAGCCGGTGAAAGAAAAAGCACCTGTAAAAGAGGCGAAAGAGCCAAAGCCTTTTAAAGAGCCAAAAGAAAAACAGCCGCGCCAGCCGAAGGAGAAACCTTTTAAGGAGCGTCCTGTAAAAGAAAAACCGGCAAAAGAAAAAATGCCGAAAGAGCCAAGAGAAGAGAAGCCGAAACAGTCCAAACCTGTTGAGATCATCACAGATCCGGCAGAGATCAAAGAAGTGGAAGAGAGAGCAATTGTTTTCCTTCGCGACGTATTTGCATCTATGAATCTTGGTGAAGTGGAGATCACTTCCAAATACAACACAAATGACGGTTGTCTGGAAGTTGCTTTTGAAGGAGAGGATATGGGAATTCTCATCGGTAAGAGAGGACAGACCCTTGACTCCCTTCAGTATCTTACAAGCCTTGTTGTAAATAAGGGCAAAGCAAACTATATCAGAGTAAAGCTCGATACAGAAGATTACCGCAGACGTCGTAAAGAGACTCTGGAGAATCTTGCAAGAGGAATTGCCTACAAGGTTAAGAAAACCAGAAAGCCAGTTGTACTTGAGCCGATGAACCCATATGAGAGAAGAATCATTCACTCAGCACTTCAGGGCAATAAGTATGTAGAGACTGTCAGCGAGGGCGAAGAGCCGTATCGTCATGTGGTTGTAAAATTAAAAAGATGGTAAATCTTGCATAAAACATCTGAATGTGTTATAAAAGATTTGCAGAATGAATAAGAGGTTATTCCAGGTGAAAGATGGAAGAACTGAAGCGTTATGCTTTTGTTTTAATATCTTTCCCTGGGGTAACTTTTTTTGTATAATAAAATAATATGAGTGTCAAAAGATGTGTTAAGTTTATAATTTGGATTGCAATTTACATGGAGGAAATCACATGAATACAACGATTGCAGCGATATCTACTGCTGTGAGTGCTTCGGGAATCGGAATCATCCGAATCAGCGGCCCGGAAGCCATGGACGTTATATCCCGCATTTACCGTTCCAAGGGCGGGAAAAAGAAAATTAAAGAAGTGCCCACCCACACCATTCATTATGGTTATATTTATGATGGAGAAGAAGCGGTGGATGAAGTTCTGGTCATGGTCATGCGCGCACCCAAAACATTCACAGGAGAAGATACCGTGGAGATTGACTGTCACGGCGGTGTCTATGCCATGAACCGGGTTCTGGAAACGGTTTTGAAAAACGGCGCCAAGATTGCCGGACCCGGAGAGTTTACCAAGAGAGCTTTCCTGAACGGCAGACTGGATCTTTCCCAGGCAGAGGCAGTTATGGATGTGATCCAGGCGAAGAATGAATATGCGTTGAAAAGCTCCATGAGTCAGCTGAAAGGTTCTGTACAAAAGACCATCAAGGAGATTCGAAGCGACCTGATCTACGAGATTGCTTTTATCGAGTCTGCTCTGGATGATCCGGAGCATATCAGCCTTGAGGGATATCCACAGAAATTACATGGAATCGTGGAAAAAGAGCAGAAATCCATCGAAGAGCTGTTGAAAACTTCCACAGATGGCAAGATCATCCGGGAAGGAATTGAGACGGTTATCGTGGGTAAGCCAAATGCAGGTAAGTCCTCCCTGTTAAACCTTCTTGTAGGGGAAAATAAGGCCATTGTAACGGATATTGAGGGTACTACAAGAGATATTCTGGAGGAGTATATTACCCTTCATGGAATTACGCTGAAAATTGTGGATACGGCAGGCATTCGCGAGACAGAGGATGTGGTGGAGAAAATCGGTGTTTCCAGAGCCCGGGAGGTTGCAAAGGGTGCAGATCTGGTGTTATACGTAGTAGACAGCTCTACACCGCTTGATGAAAATGATGAAGAAATCATTGAAATGCTGAAAGACAGAAAAGCAATTGTACTGTACAATAAAACAGATCTTGCTTCGGCTGTGAGCATGGAGGCATTAAAGGAGAAAATCAACCATCCTCTCATTCCAATTTCTGCGAAAGAGGAGACTGGAATTGCCCAGCTGGCAGATACCATTAAGAGTATGTTTTTCAGTGGGAAAATCTCTTTTAACGATGAGGTTTATATTACAAATGCCCGTCACAAAGAGGCACTGGAAGAGGCAGAAGAGAGTCTTGCAATGGTAAAACAGAGTATTGAGGATGGCATGCCGGAAGACTTCTTTTCCATTGATCTGATGGCTGCTTATGGAAGCTTGGGGAAAATTACCGGGGAAGAAGTTGGGGAAGATCTGGTGAATGAGATATTTAGTAAGTTTTGTATGGGTAAGTAGTGGCAGAGGGACGCGATAATATATGAATGAGTGTGTTATAGAGGAGATAAAAATGAAACATTTAGAGGAGAATTATGACATAGTAGTGGTCGGTGCCGGACATGCTGGCTGTGAGGCAGCGTTGGCTGGGGCGAGATTGGGATTGAGTACGATCATGTTTACGGTAAGCGCAGAGAGTATTGCGCTGATGCCTTGTAACCCAAATGTAGGCGGTAGTTCAAAGGGACATCTGGTCCGTGAGTTGGATGCTCTTGGTGGAGAGATGGGAAAAAATATTGACAAGACTTTTATTCAGTCTAAGATGCTGAACTGTTCCAAGGGTCCGGCAGTGCATTCCCTTCGTGCTCAGGCTGATAAGCAGGCTTACAGTAATGAAATGAGAAAGACGTTGGAGAATCAGGAGAACCTGACCATCCGCCAGGGAGAGGTTACCAAGCTTCTGGTAGAGGATGGCAAGATCACAGGTGTGAAGACGTATTCCGGCGCTGTCTACCATTGTAAGGCGGTAGTTTTGTGTACTGGAACTTATCTGAAAGCACGCTGTATTTACGGTGATGTAAGCAATTATACAGGTCCAAATGGACTGCAGGCAGCCAATTATCTGACTGATTCTCTGAAAGAATTGGGAATTGAAATGTTCCGTTTCAAGACTGGAACACCTGCCCGAATTGCAGGAAATACCATCGACTACAGCAAGATGGAAGAGCAGTTTGGGGATGAGAGAGTAGTGCCATTTTCTTTTTCCACAGATCCGGAGGATGTGCAGATCGAGCAGAAATCCTGCTGGCTGACTTATACCAATGAGGCTACCCATGATATCATCCGTGCAAACCTGGATCGTTCCCCACTGTACTCTGGTATGATCGAAGGAACTGGTCCGCGTTATTGCCCTTCTATTGAGGATAAAGTAGTTCGTTTTGCAGATAAAAAAAGACATCAGGTGTTTATTGAGCCAGAGGGAATGTACACAAATGAGATGTACATTGGCGGTATGTCCAGCTCTTTGCCGGAAGATGTGCAGGAGGAAATGTACCACAGCGTACCAGGCCTTGAGCATGCAAAAATTGTGAAGAATGCTTATGCTATTGAGTACGATTGTATTAACCCAAGACAGCTTTATCCAACGCTGGAGTTTAAGAAAATTAAAGGTCTTTTCAGTGGCGGACAGTTTAATGGAAGTTCAGGTTACGAGGAGGCAGCAGCCCAGGGACTGATCGCTGGTATCAATGCAGCCATGGAAGTGCTGGGAAAAGAGCAGCTGATCCTGGATCGTTCTGAGGCTTATATCGGTGTTCTCATTGATGATCTGGTTACAAAAGAGAACCATGAGCCATACCGTATGATGACCAGCCGTGCCGAGTACCGTCTACTTCTCCGTCAGGATAATGCGGATCTGAGACTTCGTAAAAAGGGCTGGGAGGTAGGTCTTGTAGATGACGAAACCTATGCAAAAGTAGTGGAAAAAGAACGCTTGATAGCGGAAGAAATCCAGCGTGTGGAGAATACAAATGTGGGTATGACAGAGGCAGTTCAGAGCCTTCTGGAAAGCAAAGGAAGCACACCACTTAAGTCAGGAATCAGTCTTGCAGAGCTGATCCGCAGACCGGAGCTTTCCTATGCAGAGGTGGCTCCTATTGATAAGAACCGCCCTGAACTTGCCTGGGATGTGCAGGAGCAGGTAAACATTAATATTAAATACGACGGTTATATCCGCCGCCAGATGAAGCAGGTAGAGCAGTTTAAGAAGCTGGAAGCCAAGAAAATTCCAGAGGATCTGGACTATGAGAAAGTAAAGAGCCTGCGTATTGAGGCACGGCAGAAACTGGAACTTTACAGACCTGTTTCCATTGGACAGGCATCCCGAATTTCCGGTGTTTCACCGGCGGATATTTCGGTGCTGCTGGTTTATATGGAGCAGTATGGGAAGGAGCGTCACTAAACGGACGCGTTTCTGCAAGTAATATTCCACGCAGGTCGGTTGGGCACTAGAGCGTGTTTGAAAAAGGCTTTCTGCAAGATGTGTGTCACAATTTGTGGGAGATTTTGTTCGGATAAGGGCGCCGTAGCGGGCTACGGCAACCGAATTCGGGCAAAATCTCCCGCAAAGTGGGGCGTGCAGATTGCGGAAATGATTTTTCAAACACGCTCTACGGTGAAATAACTGGTAACTACGACTAAGACGCTTGGGAGAGACCTCTCGTCTAAGTCGATCTGACCAGTGGATTTCACCTTCGTTAAAAACGCACCTGAAATGACCTGCTAAAGAATATTACTTGCAAAAACGCTGTGTATTAGCAACTGGAAAGTAAAAAAATAAGTAGTTTGAGGTATAAGGAGAAGTTTATGGAATATGATTTAACCCTCTTTGAGAAAGGACTTGAAGAGCTTGGAATTGCTCTGTCCCAGGAGCAGAAGAAGCAGTTTATCACTTATTATGAGTACCTTGTAGAGAAAAATAAGGTAATGAATTTAACTGCAATTACCGAGTACAACGAGGTAATTTTAAAGCATTTTCTTGACAGTTTATCTATCGTAAAAGTTGGCAGTTTTGACCAGAAAAAGCTGACGGGAAAGTCCGTGATCGACATCGGAACCGGCGCTGGTTTCCCTGGAATTCCGCTGAAAATAGCTTTTCCAGAGCTTAAAATTACCCTTCTGGATTCTTTGAATAAAAGGGTGAATTTCCTTAATGAAGTAATCGAAATGCTTGGATTAAAAGACGTAACAGCCATCCACGGAAGAGCTGAAGACTATGCGAAACAGAAGGAACACAGAGAAAAATACGACTTCTGTGTCTCCCGCGCAGTAGCCAATCTAAGCACCCTTTCCGAGTATTGTATCCCCTTCGTAAAAGAAGGAGGCAGCTTTATTTCTTATAAATCCGGCAAGATTGATGAAGAGCTTGCGCAGGCAGAAAATGCTGTGAAAATCCTTGGTGGAAAAGTTCAGGATGTAGTGAAATTTCCACTTATGGACACGGATATGGATCGTTCTTTTGTGGTGATCAAGAAGATGAAACCGACCGCCAAGAAGTACCCCAGGAAGGCTGGCTTGCCGGCGAAGGAGCCGCTGGCGTAGAATATGTGTTAATATTAAGATAACTTTAGTCCTGAAAGAGGAAGAAATCCGTACTATATTTCTCTCCGATAATATCGGCGATTTTTTCTGAGATAACATAGGTTCTGTCTCAATCACTTTCAAAGGAATTGTCTTCATTGGGAATAGTTTGGTTAGTAGCTTGGTTAGTGTGATTAACCAAGCTACTAACCAAGCTCTTAAACATAACCATAATATCCTCACACTTAATCGTATATTCTGGCATAGGATTTCCAGCTTCCTCGCAACTGTCTTTGATTTTTTCTATTCCACATCCCCGTGCCTTAGAGCGTGTCTGAAAAATCATTCCCGCAATCTGCACGCCCCACTTTGCGGAATGTATTTTATTTTGGGACACATTTCCAACACAAAATAATCACATATTTCTCACATAATTATCTAAATTTCCTCACAGGTTGC
Organism: Ruminococcus sp. RTP21484sp1_RTP21281st1_A8_RTP21281_210402; assembly: GCF_040914025.1. Taxonomy (NCBI): domain Bacteria; kingdom Bacillati; phylum Bacillota; class Clostridia; order Eubacteriales; family Oscillospiraceae; genus Ruminococcus; species Ruminococcus sp. RTP21484sp1_RTP21281st1_A8_RTP21281_210402. Next base: position 54,068 of record NZ_JBCPGE010000014.1, on the reverse strand, counting down.
ACATAAAATAATCATAGATAGATGCATGGGATAAGCCATGCATCTGCAACTTGAAGGAGGTAAGAAACTTGATTGAAGTAAAAAATCTGGTAAAACGCTACGGCGATCACACCGCTGTAGACCACCTTTCTTTTGAAATAGAGAAAGGCAAGATTTATGGTTTCCTGGGCCCCAACGGCGCCGGAAAATCCACAACCATGAATATGATAACCGGCTATATTGCATCCACCGAGGGAACAGTAGTCATAGACGGTCATGATATTCTGGAAGAACCTGAGGAGGCAAAAAAATGCATCGGATATCTACCCGAAATGCCGCCCCTTTATTTTGATATGACCGTTCTGGAATATCTGAAATTCGTAGCAGATCTGAAGAAAATTCCTAAAGATAAAAAAGCCACTATGATCGAAGAAATCATGGACATGGTAAAGATTACTGACATGAAAAATCGTCTGATCAAGAACCTTTCTAAAGGTTACAGACAGAGGGTTGGTATTGCGCAGGCTGTGCTTGGTTACCCGGAGGTTATTATTCTGGATGAGCCGACTGTCGGGCTTGACCCAAAACAGATCAACGAAATCCGCGATCTGATCAAAGGCCTGAAACAGAAACACACCGTTATCCTTAGCTCCCATATTTTGTCCGAAGTCAGCGCCGTTTGCGACTACGTGCTGATCATTTCCCATGGAAAACTGGTAGCCAGCGATACCCCTGAGAATCTGGGAAAACTGGCAGCAGGCTCAAACAACCTGAATCTGCTTGTAAAAGGTCAGAAAGACACTATCAGAGCCGCTCTGGAGGCCGTAGAAGGGGTAAAAGAGGTTACGGTGAAGAAAAGCCCGGAGGAAGGCGTATACGCCATTACAGTGGGCACCGAAGAGAATATGGATGTGCGTGAAAAAGTATTCTACAGTATGGTAAATGTCGGCTGCCCGATTCTTGAAATGCAGTCTAAGAAAGTTTCTCTGGAGGAGATATTCCTTGAACTTACAGAGAGCGAGAAAAAAGATAAAGATGCGTCAGGAAAAAAGTCCGGAAAATCTTTCTTTAAGACGGCAGCAGATGCTGAGAAGTATTTGAATGATAAAAACGAAGATACTGTCCCTGATCATGGATTTGAAGAAAAAGGCTTTGATGAATCGGGCGAAGTATCCGACGATGTGTCAGATAATGGACTGTCTGGTGATAAACAGAATAGTTTTGTCGCATCTGAGAAAGAAAAGGGGGAAGAGTAAACCATGCTTGCTATTTATAAAAGAGAGTTGAAGAGCTACCTGACTTCCATGGTCGGCTACCTGTTTATGTTTTTTGTGTTGCTGATCGCAGGTATTTACTTTTCAGCGTACCAGCTTTCAGCTGCTTATCCGAAATTTGAATATACTTTAAATGCCATGACCTTTGTGTTTCTGATTGCAGTGCCGATCCTGACCATGCGTGTACTTGCTGAGGAAAGAAAGCAAAAAACGGACCAGCTTCTGCTTACCTCTCCGGTATCTGTATCCGGCATCGTAATGGGAAAATATCTTGCACTTGTGACTATTTATGCAATCCCCATTGTGGTTCTTGCAACTTATCCGCTGATTATGTCGAAGTTCGGAACCGTTGCATTTGGTTCCGCGTACACAGCACTCCTTGGATTTTTCCTTCTGGGAAGTGCAAACATTGCAATCGGCGTATTTTTCTCAGCAATCACTGAGAGTCAGGTAATTGCAGCAGTTCTTACCTTTGTATTTTTATTTGCTTTTTATATGATGAATGGAATTTCTTCCTTTTTCTCAGAGACGGCAATGTCTACGTGTGTGACATTTGGCATTCTGATCATAGCGCTTAGCCTTATGATTTACAGTATGATAAAAAATGCAGTGATCTCAGGTGCTGTCTGCGTGATTGGAGAAGTGGCACTGGTGATTATTTATGTTGTAAAATCCAGCGTGTTTGAAGGAGGAATCCAGAAGGTTCTTGAAGTGTTTAACTTAAGTTCACACTTTGAAAACTTTACAAACAGTATTTTTGATGTGACTGGAGTTCTTTATTTCCTGTCTGTCATTGCCATTTGTATATTCCTTACCATGCAGACGATTTTGAAGAGACGTTGGAATTAAGGAGGTGGGGAAAATGTTTTTTAAGAAGAAAAATGATAACAATATTGATAATAACGATAAAAACGCAATTAATATTAAAAATGTCGAAAATAATAACAATAATAACAAAAAAGAAAAACGAAAATTTAAAGACAGTATTAATAAAAAGTACTTGAAAAATGGAAGCTACAGTTCTGTTATGATTGTTGTTTTCATTGCTATCATTATTGTTATAAATATGATCGTTGGAAATCTTCCTTCAAAGTATACGCAGCTGGATATCAGCTCCGAGAAACTTTACACCATCGGTGATGAGACAAAAGCTATGCTGAAAAATCTGGACAAGGATGTAACCATATATCAGATCGCCCAGAGCGGAAGTGAGGATGAGACTATCAGTAATCTGCTTCAAAGATATGCAGATGAATCTGATCATATTAAGGTGGAACAGAAAGATCCAGTGGTCAATCCTAAATTTGTCAGTGAATACACCAGTGACAACCTTTCCTCTAATAGCTTAATTGTTGTATGCGGAGACAGAAATAAGGTTATAAATTATAACAATATTTACGAATCTACAATGGATTACAACACATACAGTTATCAGACAACAGGATTCGACGGCGAAGGTCAGATCACAAGTGCCATCGCATATGTAACTAGTGAAAACCTGCCGGTATTGTACACATTAGAGGGACATGGAGAGCAGGAGCTTGATTCTACGATCAAGGAAGATATTGAGAAAGCAAACATGGAAATCAAATCCCTGAATCTGCTTACAGAGGGAAGCGTTCCAGAGGATGCCAGTTGTCTGCTGATTGATTCTCCTACAACAGATATCTCAGAGGATGAGAAGACTGCATTGATCGATTATCTGGAAAATGGTGGAAAAGCAATGATTTTCTCCGATTACACAGGAGAAAAAATGGAAAACTTTGATGCAGTGCTGAAAAACTACGGCGTAAGCAGAGTAGATGGTCTTGTATTTGAGGGTGATGCACAGCATTATGCCGCTCAGATGCCTTACTATCTGGTTCCAACTGTAAACAGCACAGATATTACATCTGATGTTGCTTCTTCCGGATATTACATCCTGATGCCGTATGCACAGGGGATCCAGAAATCTGATGACGTGAGAGACACTGTAAATATTGAAAGTCTTCTTACAACTTCCGATAGTGCATATTCAAAGAAAGATTTGAACAGCGGTTCTCTTGAAAAGGAAGACGGTGATGTGGATGGCCCATTTGACCTGGGTGTCAGCGTTACAGAGACTGTAGATGATGATAAAGAGACTCATATTATTTATTATTCCACATCAAACCTGCTGCAGAGCCAGATCAATCAGATGGTTTCTGGTGGAAATGAGAAACTTGTGATGACTTCTTTAAGTTCTCTGGTAGACACAGAAGACAGTACAACAGTCTCTATCCCATCAAAGAGCCTGGAAGTATCTTATCTGACTTTGACAGCATATGATGCAAGCTTCTGGAAAATCTGTACCATTGGTCTGATTCCTGGAGCATTCCTGTTGATTGGATTTATGATTTGGTTAAAGAGGAGAAAAGCCTGATGAAGAAAAAATCAGTAAATCTTATTACAGCAGTGGGCGTTTTGGTTGTCCTCAGCGGCGCATACGTAGGCGTAAAAGCCTACGTAGCCAAGCAGGAGGCCGCGGATGCCGAAAGTGCGGAGGAAGAAAATCCGGAAATTATTTCCATAGCGTCTGCTGATGTAAAATCAATAAAATTTGTAATTGATAAAAAAGAAGTTACCTTTGAAAAAGAAGGAGATTCCTGGGTGAAAAGTGATGAAACTGATTTTCCGGTAGATCAGGATAAAATCGACACACTGGTAAGCTCCCTGAATTCTATAAAAGCGGAAAGAACACTGGAAAATGTGGAGGATGCATCAGAGTATGAATTGGATCAGCCGGAGAACACGATCACGGTTACCACAGAAGATGGGAAAACGACAGTAATCCAGCTTGGAATGGAGAATGATTCCACAAGTCAGGAATACATTGACTTGAACAAGGATTCTTCTACAGTTTATGTAGTAAGCAATTCCACGTTTTCTTCTTTTGAGGGAACTTTGTACGACTTTGCAAAAAGCGGCGTTTTCCCAACTGTGGATTCCTCTACGGTCAGCAAAATTTCTGTAGATGGAAAAGATTCTTCCTATGTTGTAGAGAAAGATGAAAATAATTTCTGGAATATTACTGGTGATGGAGAGACTGAGAAAGCAGATTCTGCGAAGGCAACTTCCTTAGCCAGTACATTATCCAGTGTGGCTTATGCAAGTTATGTAAATTATAACTGCGCAGAAGATGAGCTCTCTCAGTACGGATTAGATAAGCCGTATGCAGAGATTACAGTGGATTATCAGGAAGAAGTTGAAAAAGAGTCCACTGATGATGAAAACGAGGCTGAAAATGGCGATGAGGAGGTCTCAGAGGCATCTGGGGATGAGAACCAGGCGGATGAAAATGCGGATTCTGAAACAGATGGAAGCGAAAGCTTGGATGAAGATGCGGATTCTGAGACAGATGGAAGCGAAAGCCCAGATGAAGATGAGGATTCTGAGACAGATGGATACGAAAGCTCAGATGAAGATGTGGATGTGGCAGACACAGAAGATTCAGAAGCTGTAGAAAATGAGAATACAGATGAAACAGCAGATGACAACGTCGAAGCAGAAGATACAGATGTAACTGAATCAGATGACGAGGCTGGGGTGGAAACTACAGATACTGAGTCCGCAGAAAGTTCTGAAGATTCAGAACCGGAAACTGAAATGGTTGACAGAGAACTTGTAATTCAGGTTGGAGATCAATCTTCAGATGGTGGAAGATATGTTCGGGTGAATGACAGCAACGAAATTTATACAATATCCGAGGATTCTCTTGATACTTTCCTTGGAAAAACAAATGCTGATTTCTGGGATTTGACAGTAAGCTATTTGTCTGCAAATAATCTGGATACTCTGGATGTGAACTACGGAGGAGAAGATTATATCGTAAATGTTTCACGTGAAACATCTGAGGATGAAAACGTAGAAACATCGGATAATGAGACGGAAGATGAAGATACAACAGATAGTACCAGCAGTGATGTTGCCGACGGCAACGATGTAGAGGGAAATGCTGCTGATGATAACACTTCATCAGGTGATTTGACCGACGAAGATACTGAAAATACAGATGACAGTTCTTCTACTGCAAGCACCACAAGTTCAACCAGTGTAACCTTATCTTATACACTAAATGGAAAAGATCTGGACAGCACAACATTTACAACGTTCTACAATAAGCTGATCAACATGACAGCGCAGAAACGTCTGACTGATGAATTTAAGTCCAATACAGATCCGGAAATGACTGTGAAATTTACAGATATAGATGGAAATGAAATGGAAGTGGAGTATTATTCCTATGATACAAATTACTATGCCGCTGTTATAAACAAAAAAGTATATCTGGTAAATAAAATGACAGTAAAAGAACTGTTTCAGGCATTTGAATCTGTAACTGGTGAGAAAGAGGAAAACGAAAAAGCTGAGACAACAGATCCTGAAACAAATGCTTCTACAGATAATGCTGAAACAGAAACGACAGAGGCTTCAGAGGATGCTGAAGAGTAGTAGTAGCTGAAAAAATGATAAAAAAAGATCTTTGCCTGTGAAAAAAACAGGACAAGGATCTTTTTTACTATTTGAAAAAACTGTTGAATTGCCTGTTACATAAGAATTCTACTGGATATGAATATGCGCGTACATCGTTTTGCAAATAACGATATCAATCAAGCTGGATGCGTGAAGTTGAAGGTGCGGATGGAAAAAATGTGTGGCGGGCTACGCCCGAGCGTGTCTGAAAAATCATTCCTGCAATCTGCACGCCTTGCTTTGTTATATATCTTATTCGGATTCGGTCGCTGTGGTTCACTACAGCAACTGAATTTAAGTTAAAGCTCCTGTGAATTGTGGCATGCATTTAAAAATCATTCCTGCAATCTGCGTGCCAAATTTTGTGGTATATTTTGTCCGAATTCGGTTGTCGCAGCTCGTTACGACGCCCTCATCCGGGCAAAATCTCCTACAAATTATGACGCACATCTTGCAGAAAGCCTTTTCCAAACACGCTCTGGTCCGCTGACATTTCAAATGGTATGAAATATGTAATTAACGTTGGCTATTTTGTCTGTTTGAATTTCTATATGCATTGTTTTTGAAAATAAAATTTTAAAAATCTTTGAATTTTACTCATATGGTTTTACATTAGCCGACTATATAAAAAGTCCGAAAACAGAAACTTTGCTTTTGCTTTCTGAAATATTACGGTAAATATAAAATGTAATAATAACTTTTATAAAATAAAAACCTACTAAAACATACAATAAAGTCCAATAAATAACACTTAACGACACGATGATACAACAAAGACCTATTTAATGTACTTTGAACAACAAAACAGGCAAATGAATCGTAAAAATCCTCTGAAAAATATATTGTTATGTAAAAATATACTTTTAAACAATTCTAATTAAAACAAAAAGATTGTATAAAGATAAAATGGAACAGCGCATAATTGAAAAAATAACAAAATAACAACAAAACAATACGAAAAGAGCTCTGAGATGTATTTGAAAATCATTTCTCAATCCACACCCCCCACTTTGCAGTATATTTTACCCGTAGTTGGGTGTGTCGTAGCACGTTGCAGCACCTTCATTCTGGCCAAATCTCCCGCAAATTGTGGCGCGCACCTTGCATAAAGCCTTTTTCAAACACTCTCTGGGATGTGTCAAAAAACATTTTCGCAATCCGCACACCTTACTTTGTGGTATATATTCCTGAATTTGGCTGCCATATTCGCTACGGCAACCTCATCCTCATCCTGGTCAAAGTCCCACAAATTGTGACGTACATCTTGTAGAAAGCTTTTTTAATATACTCTGGAAATATAGAAAGAACAGGAAAAGCATAAAGCATAATAAATTATTATTACAAAAACAAAAAAACTTCGGGATTATATTATACAATCTCGAAGCTTTTTATTCTGCTTTGAAGGCATATCTATATCTTTATTTTAATTAAAAGAATGCACCAACCTGCTCAAGAAATGCTTCTACATTCTCAATATGTGGAAAATGCTTGGAACATGGAATGGTTGCTGACTCAATTGCTGGATTTACTTTCTGATAAGCTTCTACAATTGCAGCACCATTTGGCTCATCTTCACCTTCTACGATATAAATGCTGTTATCAATTGATTCTACAGCATGGCGAATGTTGATATTCATATATTTAGCACTTTGGCTGGAGTATAGGCATTTTGCATAATAACCACCTTTGTGCGCAGCTTCATAATATGCATCCAGGACATCTTTGTCTACATGGAATGGATTATAATAAAGCTTATCAAGGAAGAAATCATTAATTGTTTCACGTGAAACAATTATATGGTAGATAAAGGTTCCAAATATAGGCAGTTCGATAAAGAATTTGAATAATTTATCCTTTTTTGTGGTAGTTTGGGCAAGAGAAATCATGCTTACCGGATTAATAAACATGATTTTATTAATGCTTTCTTTATCGTAAGCAGCGGCAGTAGTAACAAATGAACATGAGAAACCACTTGCAATGATGTCGGTTTTCTCTTTAATTACATTTTTTATAAAATCGCAGATGATTTGTACGAAAAGAAAATTTGTATATGTAATTCCAGCTTTTTCCGAACGTCCGCAACCTAATAGATCAAGGGTATATACGGTGTGCTCTTGAGCAAGTTGATCCTCAACACGAGACCATTCGTATCCACTGGCTCCAGGCATTGTATCATGAATAAGAAGAAGAGGAGAGCCTTTTCCCTTCTTGGTATAATAAATTTTTCCGAAACGCCAATTATAATAGTTGTGATTGGAAAAATCAAGCATTTCTTTTAACTGGGAAGAGGCAACAATCACTCTATTGGTGAGATGGATGACACCAGCGGCAATCGTAGTCAACGCGGCCAGAGTCAGAATTTTATGTTTAGTGTCTTTCATTTTATAGAGGACCTCCTTTGGGTTTGTATGTATATTATACGCCAAAGAGGCTGATTTTACAATGTTTTTTGGCATATAAATGGGAATTGACAGAATACTGGGCTGCTGTTCACTCCGTTCACAGTAACACGCTTTCTGTGCAAACTTAATTCTCGGGGGTTCTGTGAATTTTTTTCACAAAAAACACCTCGCGGAGCATCACTGGTGAACAGCAACAATACTGATTGCTACTCATTTCGTGACCAGTAACATGCTTCACGAAAAAAGACATATTATTTGCTTTTGATAACCTGTTTAGATATGGTTGATATTTCGCGGTTTTATTGGCTTTACCAAACCTATAACTTATTTAATGTGTTGGTCGTTATCCCGGACGCGATTTCACAATGTATATTCACCGCCGCGCGTCGCAACGTTCCGGCAAGCTAATGACTAACTGCGACTAAGACGCTCAGGAGAGCCTTCGCGCCTAAGTCTCCGTAAGTCATGGATCTCACCTCCACTAAAACCGCTCCTGAAATGCGCGGCTTGCGAATATACATTGCAAAATTGCTTGATGCTGGAAAGGGAAGAAAGAAACAGTAACGATAACAACGGGAGTGGGGGAAGTAATTGGTATCCCGCAACTTTATTGTTTTTTGCAAATCTATCGTTGCCAAGAAAGTGTAGGGAAAACAATCACTCCCCCTCCCCTCTTCATTAAAAGTTCTTATCAACCAGCAAGTCTCAGCCAGTACACAGCATTTGGGCAATGTGTATTACTCCAGCGAGCCATTTCAGGCGCGCTCTTAGCGTAAGCGAAATTCAGCGCTTACGTAGACTTATGCGTGAGGGCTCTCCCGAACGCATTAGTCGCAGTTAGCGATTAGTTTGCTGGAGCGTTGCGCCGGCGAGTGAGTAATACACATTGTCCAAATGCGTCCGCATTGAAGAACTTTTAATCAACTAAATAGCAATAGAAAATAATAATAATTTTTTATATGTTGACTTCCAACAAATACATTCCAAAAAATGTTTAAAATCCCACAGTTAGGGTTATAATTAATAAGAAGATAAAAATAGACAATATTTTTATGAAAAGAAATGCCATTTTCTATGTTTCACGTGAAACATTATGTGGCGAGATAAATTTAAAAGTGTTATAATAGCAATAGTTATATGATAAGATTGCAGAACCTGTAGGATGGTGGTGTAATCTATAAACTTTGGTTATTGTGTGCAATTAAAATTTGCAAAATGTTTCACGTGAAACATTTTTATGTAATAAGAAATTCTGTTAAAATTTTCTATTGCATAAAAAGCCCTACCAGGTAGGATTACACTGTGGCAGAAAGTTAGATGGCGCTCGAGGTGCCCCGCCGTAGGTGGAGAATCCTGCAAGCAGGCTTCTTTTTTACAATTAAACATGTTGCTTTTTATAAAAATGTTGTGTGAACAGTAACCTAAATAATATGAAAGGGAGGGTTGATATTGGGCAGAACGATTGCGGTTGCTAATCAGAAAGGCGGCGTTGGCAAATCTACCACAGCCATTAATCTTTCTGCATGCCTGGCAGAACAGGGAAAAAAGGTTCTGACAATTGACATGGATCCTCAGGGAAACACTACCAGTGGATTAGGTGTTGATAAAAATGAAGTAGAAGATACCTTGTATGAACTTCTGGTAGGACAGTCCGATGTTGAGAAGACGATTGTCAAAGATGTAGTAGAAAATGTAGATTTGATACCATCAAATGTAAATCTGTCTGGCGCAGAGATTGAGCTTGTTGGTATTGATAATAAAGAATACATATTGAAAGAGATTACTGACAAAATAAAGAATAATTATGATTATATTATTATTGATTGTCCCCCATCTCTGAATATGCTTACTATTAATGCACTTACTGCTGCGACATCTGTTTTGGTTCCGATTCAGTGTGAGTACTATGCATTGGAAGGATTATCACAGCTGATACATACTATTGATCTGGTAAAGGACAGGCTGAATAATGATCTTGAGATTGAGGGCGTTGTGTTTACTATGTATGATGCCCGTACAAATTTATCGCTACAGGTAGTAGAGAATGTTAAGGAAAATCTTCAGCAGAATATTTACAAGACCATTATTCCGAGAAATGTCAGACTGGCAGAAGCTCCAAGTTACGGACAGCCGATTACTCTTTATGATCCGAGATCCACAGGAGCAGAAGCTTATCGCCTTCTTGCGGAAGAAGTGATAAACAGGGAGGTTGAGTAATGGCAGTTAAGAAGAAAGGTCTTGGAAGAGGTCTGGATGCTCTTTTCCCGGAGAAGTCAGTGAAGCCAGCTGAAAAAAAACCAGAGCAAAAGCCAGTTGCCACAAATGAAAGCTTACATCAGCAGGAAGAAGGTTCTTTGAATGCTTCAGCAGTGAAGAGTGCTGCAGAAACAAAAGATACAGCACAAGCTGCAGTAGTTGAAGAACCGAAGAAATCTGAAATGCTTGTAAAGATTTCAAAGGTAGAGCCAAACAGAACTCAGCCACGCAAGCAGTTTGATGAGGATGCTTTACTGGAATTATCTGAATCAATTAAGCAGTTTGGCATCTTACAGCCACTTCTGGTTTCGGATAAAGGCGATTACTATGAGATTATTGCAGGCGAGAGAAGATGGAGAGCAGCCAAACTTGCCGGATTGAAAGAAGTTCCGGTAATCATTAAGGAATTTAATGATCAGCAGGTAGTTGAGATTTCCCTGATTGAAAATATTCAGCGGGAAGACTTAAATCCAATAGAGGAAGCGATGGCCTATAAGCGCCTGATCGATGAATTTAAGCTGAAACAGGATAATATTGCAGAACGCGTTTCTAAGAGCAGAACTGCAGTGACTAATTCCCTTCGCCTTTTGAAATTGGATGAAAGAGTTCAGCAGATGCTGATTGATGAGATGATTTCAGCTGGGCATGCTCGTGCAATTCTTGCAATTACAGACAAGGATAAGCAGACAAGTGTGGCAATGAAGGTTTTTGATGAGAAATTAAGCGTTCGAGAGACTGAAAAACTGGTAAAACATATTGTGGAGCCACCGAAGAAAACTCAGAAGACGGTAAATACAGCTGAAGATGCGATTTACGAGAGTCTCGAGGAGAAAATGAAGGGCATTATGGGAACCCGGGTTTTTATCCACAGAAAGAAAAATAATAAAGGTAAAATTGAAATTGAATATTATTCCAGAGATGAACTGGAAAGAATCATTGAGTTGTTTGAATCAATAAGATAAGGAGAGTGCATGAGCAGTATTTTTGACAGCCTGGGAATCGACCCGGGTATCATTATTATTTTACTGCTGATTCTGACCATCGTTCTGGCGGTGAATGTATTCAGCAGCAAAATGAGGCTTAGCCGTTTGGAACGTAAATACAAAATGTTCATGAAAGGCAGTGACGCACAATCTCTTGAGAAAGTTTTTGTACGAAAATTCGCTCAGATTGACCGCCTTTATGAAGCCAAAGAGGATCATGAGCACGACATCAGCTTTATCAAACATCATTTGGAATCTATGTTCAGCAAATATGGCGTTGAAAAGTATGATGCGTTCGATGATGTAGGCGGAAAACTTAGTTTTGCACTGGCTTTGTTGGATCAGGATAATTCCGGAGTAATTTTGAATGCAGTACACAGCAGAGACAATTGCTTCCTTTATCTGAAAGAAATTGTAAAGGGAGAGTCCTATGTAATGTTGAGCCAGGAAGAACTTGAAGCCCTTAGAAAAGCTGTAAATTTTGGCTTGGAAAATATTGAAAAAGATGAGTAAATTGGTTGCTGCGAACAGTTGGTAAAAAATGAATATAAGTCATAAAAAAACAGCGAAAAATGACAAAATTGTTATAAAAAATAAATAGTAATGACAATATTGTTATAAAACGAAAAACAAAACAGATACTTGCCATAAAAAGAGATATGAAAAAATAAAACAGATACTTGCTGCAAAAAGAGATATGGAAAAATAAAACAGATATTTGCCATAAAAAATAAAGTATCAGTACAGGAGGAAGACATGTTAGACATTAAATTTGTGAGAGAGAACCCGGAAATCGTAAAGCAGAACATCCGCAATAAATTCCAGGACAGCAAACTGGAGCTGGTTGACAAGGTTCTGGAGTTGGATAAGGAAAACCGCGAGATCAAACAGGAAGTAGAAGCTCTTCGTGCAGAGAGAAATAAAATTTCCAAACAGATTGGTGCTCTTATGGGCCAGGGAAAGAAGGATGAAGCAGAGGAAGTTAAGAAACAGGTTGCAGCTTCCGGTGAGCGTATTGAGGAACTTTCCAAGAGAGAGAAAGAAGTTGAGGAAGAGCTTCTGAAGGATATGATGGTAATCCCGAATATCATTGACCCATCTGTACCGATTGGTAAAGATGACAGCGAGAACGTTGAGATTGAGAAATTTGGTGAGCCTGTTGTTCCGGATTTCGAAGTTCCGTATCATACAGAAATCATGGAAGCTTTTGACGGAATCGACCTTGATAGCGCAAGACGTGTTGCTGGTAATGGTTTCTATTATCTGATGGGTGATATCGCAAGACTTCATTCTGCTGTTATTGCATATGCACGTGATTTCATGATTAACAGAGGATTCACATACTGTGTACCGCCGTTCATGATCAGAAGTAACGTTGTTACAGGTGTTATGAGCTTCGCTGAGATGGATGCCATGATGTACAAGATCGAAGGTGAGGATCTGTACCTGATCGGAACCAGTGAGCATTCTATGATTGGTAAATTTATTGACCAGATCATTCCGGAAGAAGAGCTTCCAAAAACTCTTACAAGTTATTCTCCATGCTTCCGTAAAGAGAAAGGTGCTCATGGACTTGAAGAGAGAGGCGTTTACCGTATCCACCAGTTTGAGAAGCAGGAGATGATCGTAGTTTGCAATCCAGAGGACAGCAAGATGTGGTTTGACAAACTGTGGCAGAACACTGTTGATCTGTTTCGTTCCCTAGATATTCCGGTTCGTACACTGGAATGCTGCTCTGGTGACCTGGCAGACCTGAAAGTGAAATCCCTGGATGTTGAAGCATGGTCTCCAAGACAGAAGAAATACTTTGAGGTAGGAAGCTGCTCCAACCTTGGTGATGCACAGGCACGTCGTCTGAAAATCCGTGTAAACGGAAAAGATGGCAAGAAATATCTTGCTCATACTCTTAATAACACAGTTGTTGCTCCGCCAAGAATGCTGATCGCGTTCCTTGAGAACAACCTGAATGCAGATGGAAGCGTAAATATTCCAGTTGCCCTTCAGCCATACATGGGTGGAATGACAAAAATCGAGAAAAAGTCCAAATAATTGGACTTAAAAACAAAATAGTATAAAAATACCGAAAATGGGACTTTGATCTGAAAATAGTAATAGTCAAAAGTAAGGTATCAGATGATCCGGAGAATATCTGAATATCTGAAAAATTGTTTGATTTGCAATAAGACTGCTTAACAGGGAGGTGATAATGTGCATAGTTATTTAAGAACTGTTGGCTTTTCAAAGGTAAAGTCACGTAAAGAAATGCAGGAAATCATTCAGGATGTGATAAATACTTACGATGAGAAAATTGCAGTGGAGAATCATCCAGATGGAGTTTTTGTACAATATTCCAAGAATTATGGCTGTGACTGTGGAATAACAGTCTGTGGACAGTATGATGAAGACAATGAGTTTCACGTAGAATATTCATTTCCGTTTTTTCGCGGCACAGGAATCACCTCTCAGGAGAGTGTAGTCGTGGAGAGACACGCAGAAAAAGAGTCTTACGCAGGGGCGTGTGATGACATGCGCCTTGGCGTGACTTTGATCTTTTATCTTCAGAATCCTGCAGAATATATGCTGGAGAAGTATAAGGGGAATATGCGTGAAGGACAGCCACTGACGATTACAGGACTGGCAAGAGAAGGGAAGATCCTTTTTCCGGTTCAGAAAGATAAAGAAGCTGTAAAAGTAGAGCGGGAGCTGACAAAAAACCGCAATAATCTGATCGCGGCTGCCAGAAATGGTGATGAAGAAGCTATGGAAGACCTTACAATGGAAGATATGGATATGTATTCCATGATTTCCGAGCGTATTGTCACAGATGATGTGCTGACAATTGTGGATACCTGTTTTATGCCTCATGGAATTGAATGTGACCAGTATAGTGTGATGGGCGAAATCGTGGATTTTGTGAATTTTAAGAACATTCTCACTGGTGAGAAACTGTGCCAGATGACCATCGAGTGCAATGATATCCAGTTCGATGTGTGTATAAACTGTGCGGATCTGCTAGGAGAACCGGCTGTGGGACGCAGATTTAAGGGGCTGATTTGGCTGCAGGGGCAGCTGCATTTTTAGACGAATCTTTAGATTCGTATTCATAGACTAATTTAAGTTAAGTTATAAAACACAATCTCAAAGTTAATAAAAAAGCTCTTGACAACTTCGAAAAAAGCTCCTATAATGCAGAACTATCAAAAAGCAAACGAAACTACAAAGGCGTAGAACACTTCAATGTGTCTGCGCCTTTTTTGTTTCCAGGCTTAAAAACAATTTTTTTACGAGGAGGAAATCAACTATGAAAAAATTCAAAACAATTTCAATGGGACTGGTACTTACAATGGGACTGATGACTGGCCTTGGTGCAACTCAGGTATTTGCAGATGATGAGAAAGTTTACAAGATCGCATGTGACCAGGCATATGCTCCATTTTCCATTCAGCAGGATGATGGAAGTTATAAAGGAATTGATGTAGAACTTCTGGCTGCAATTGCAGAGGAAGAGGGATTCGAATATGAGTTGACTCCTATGGATTTCTCAGGTATCATCCCGGCACTGGTTTCAGGAACAATTGATGGTTCTATTGCAGGAATGAATATCACAGATGAGAGAAAAGAGAGCGTTGATTTCTCTGATGGATATTATGAATCTGGTTCTGCACTGGTTGTAAATAAGGATGATGATTCCATTTCTGATTTTGATGATCTTAAGGGAAAAGTTGCAGCATGCAAGGAAGGAACTACCGGTCAGCTGTGGTGTGAAGATCATGCTGATGAATACGGATTTGAGACAACTGTTTATCCGGATTCTGTAAGTATGATGATGGCAGTTGCAAACAAACAGGCTGATTTCCTTATCGAGGATTATCCGGTAATCAGCTATCAGATCAAGATTGGTGAGCAGGAAGATCTGAAAGTTGCCATTGACGCAATCGAGGAAGCACCTCAGAATGGATTTGCTGTAAAGAAAGGCGAGAATGCTGATCTTCTTAAAATGTTTAACGAAGGACTTCAGAAAATCAGAGATAACGGCAAATATGATGAGATTATTGCTGAATATGAATAAAAAAGACAGACAGAAAGCTGCATAATAAAGCAATATTAAAGTCAACGGAAAATATATTTTTACTCATAACTGTAAGGTGTTGAAATGTTATGAGCAGAAGAAATAATCATTGAAAAGTAAAACTGAATCGTAAAAAGGCATTCAAGGGAGAACGCATATAAAAAGCGTTCTCCCTTGCACTTTTTACAGGAAAACAAACTTATTGAAAAATGGATGCTGTTTGCAGGTAATGTTGCGGAAAATATTTGGGCTAAATGGAGCAAACAGCAATAAAAGGAACTTTTTAAAGGGAAACAAAAAGAAATCCGATAATAAAGAGGTACAATATGGCAGATTATTTTTCTAATTTTGTTGAATACTTTCCACGGCTGATGGAAGGTCTGAAACTGACAATTATAATAGCGATTTTTGGTATTCTCCTGGCGGTGGCGCTTGGTATTATACTTTGTATTTTTTCTATCAGCAATAGTCGTATCTTACAGAAGATTGCCAGTGTGTATATCACAATTATAAGAGGTATTCCGCTTATGATTCTGGCGCTTTTTTTGTATTTTGGCGTAATTAAAAACTCCCTGACCCTGGTGCTGGCTGCAATTATTATTTTGGGAATTAATGCTTCTGCATATATGGCAGAAATTTTCCGGGCAGGTATTCAGGCCATTGATTATGGTCAGATGGAAGCAGCGAGAAGTCTTGGTTTAAGCTATTTTCAGACTATGAGAAAAATTGTTCTTCCACAGGCGGTAAAAATTATGATCCCGTCTCTTATGAACCAGTTTATCAGCAGCCTGAAAGATACTGCAATTCTTTCCGCAATCAGTGTTAATGAGTTGACAATGACTGCCAAAACCATTATTGCAAGAAACTACAAAGCCTTTGAATTATATTCCTATGCCGCAATCATTTATATTGTATTGATTACAGCTCTTACATGGCTTTCCAAGAAAGTAGAGCGCAGACTCAGCTATGATAAACGTTAGGAGAAATGAATTATGGCAATTATCGAGGTAAAACATTTACATAAAGTATTTGGAGATCTGGAAGTTCTGAAGGACATCTCCTTTAATGTAGAAGAGGGCGAAGTGATTTGCCTGATCGGACCGTCCGGTTCCGGAAAATCCACCCTGCTCAGATGCCTGAACAAACTGGAAGAGAAGCAGGATGGCGATATTGTGATTCTTGGAGAAAATATTTCCGAGATTAAGAAAATCAATCAGTTCCGTGAAAATATTGGAATGGTATTTCAGCATTTTAATCTTTTTCCAAACTATACTGTGCTGCAGAATATGACTTTGGCACCAACTATGCTGAAAAAAATGTCAAAAGCGGAGGCTGTAAAAAAGGCAGAACAGCTTCTGGACAGAGTTGGATTGCTGGATAAAAAGGACGTGTATCCTGTAACCTTATCAGGTGGTCAGAAACAGCGTGTGGCAATTGCCCGTGCGCTTGCAATGAACCCGAAGATTATGCTGTTTGATGAGCCTACCAGTGCATTGGATCCGGAGATGGTTGGAGAAGTTCTGGACGTTATGAAAGAGCTTGCCAGAGAAGGTATGACTATGGTTGTAGTTACACATGAAATGGGATTTGCAAGAGATGTTGCGGACAGAATCATTTTTATGGATGACGGTTACATTGTAGAAGAGGAAAAACCGGAAGAAATGTTTGCACATCCGAAGACGGAAAGATGCAGAAACTTCCTTGCAAGTGTGCTGTAAATTGAAAACGAGTATCTATGCTCAGTCAATATTGTTATGAAAGCTGGCAGCTATGCACCCATAGTGTGTTTTTATCTGCCGGCCTCATTTGCAATCTGTGGCATTAAATAAGCAAAAAAACTGCAGTGGACAGGACGGCAGAAGAGTTTGGGCCACTCATATCATCTAATAAGGAGCGTGGTCAAAGTTGTATCCATGCATACATATCAATCTGGATAAAATTGCAGAGAATGTAAGAGTCATGAAAGATCTGACTGAAAAACATCATATAGAAATAACTGGTGTAACCAAAGTTTTTGGTGGCGAGGAAAGGATTGCTCAGACTCTGGTGAATCAGGGGATAAAAAGGCTGGGAGATTCCAGAATTGAAAATATCAGAAATTATGAAAATCTGCCTTGTGAAAAGTGGCTGATCCGTATGCCATCCATATCTGAGGCGAGAGAAGTGGTGCAGTTCTGTGATGTGTCGGTAAACTCTGAGTTTGAGACACTGAAAGCACTTAACCAACAGGCCATACAGTTGAAAAAGAAACACAAAGTAATTCTGATGGTGGATCTGGGAGATCTGCGGGAAGGCTATTTTAAAGAAGAACATCTGGCAGAAGCGATAAACTATGCAAAGCAGGCAAAGGGGTTGGATTTGTATGGACTTGGTACAAATTTGACCTGTTTTTCTTTTGTACAGTCTGATGAGGAAAAAATGAACCGGCTTCTTGGTCTGGCAAAGAAATACGATGCATCTGTATGTATCAGTGGTGGCAATTCTGCGACTATTCACCTGATGCTGGAAAATGGGATTCCGGAAGGAATCAATAACCTTCGTCTTGGTGAGTCTGTGCTGTTTGGCAGAGAACGGACAAACTATGAGTATTTGCCGGGAACCAGCAACGACGCATTTATCATGGAAGCTGAGATCATTGAATCTAAAGAAAAGCCGTCTATGCCGATCGGAAAGATTGGTGCGGACAGTTATGGTCATGTGCCTGTTTTTACAGACAGGGGAATTCGAAAGAGAGCCATCTGTGCCCTTGGCAGACAGGATGTTGACGTAGAAACCATGTGGCCGGTAGATGAAGGCGTGGAAATCATCGGAGCCAGTAGCGATCATCTGATTGTGGATGTAACGGACTGCGAGAAAGAATTTAAGACTGGAGACAGGATTTGCTTTCGTTTAGGTTACTTTGCTGTAATGCGTGCTTTTACCAGCAAATATGTGGAAAAGATATATGAAAAACAGGAGATAGAAAAGGAAAAAAACGAGAGCTTGTATAAGGTATCATAAGAATTACTGTTTGCAAGTAATGTTTCACGTGGCACTTTTTGTAAGCAAACAGAAAAGCGAAAATATAATTTATGCAAAATGAAAACAGTAGTTCGTAGAATTTTGAGAAAAACATAAAATCCAGGAGGAAAATCATGGGAAAGCATTTTGTACTGACTATCAGCCGTGAATTCGGTGCAGAAGGTCATGAAATAGGAAAAGTACTTTCAGAACGTCTGGGAGTAAAGCTCTATGATAAAGAACTGCTTGCCAGGGCAGCTGCAAAATCAGGAGTGGATGTTAATTCTGTGTGTGGATATGACGAAAACGTGGAACGGCGTTTTATGGATCCTTATCTTGGAAACGGACGCATTAATTCTGCACAGGAGGATAAGCTTTTTCATCAGGAAGCACAGATCATGAGAGACCTGTATGCAAAGGAATCCTGTATCATCATAGGCAGGTTATCAGATTATGTACTTCACGATGAGCCGGATGTACTGAGTGTGTTTATTTATGCTCCGGAGAGCTTTCGTATTGACAACATTATGAAGAAGCACCACATTTCTGCCAAAGAAGCCAAAAAGCTGGTGCGGAAAATGGATGCGGCGCGGGACAATTATTACCGTTTTTACTCCATGGGAAAATGGAGCCATAAGAAAAAGAAGGATCTTACTATAAACAGAGAGACTTTTGGAATCGAAGGCTGTGTAAAAATTCTGGAGGCAATGATCCGTACGAAAACGGACGAGGAGGAGTAATAGATCATGAGTGAAAAATGGGACGAAAAAGTAATTGAGCTGGCCAAAAGTCTGATAAACTGTCAGAGCTATTCAGGACACGAGGATAAAGCGGCGGAAGCTTTAAAGGCGTATATGAAAGAGGCCGGTGTTTTCGATGAGATAGAAACTGACTGCTACGGAAATGTGATCGGTCATATTAAAGGAAAAAATCCTGGTTCGAAAGTCCTGTTTGATGGACATATAGACACGGTTCCAGTTGGAAATTTAAAGGATTGGAAACATGATCCATTTCATGCAGTTGTTGAAGATGGAAAGCTTTATGGCAGAGGAGCTGCTGATATGAACGGTGCGGTAGCTGCATTTACAGTTGCTGCGCATAGATATGCGGTGGAAAATGGGAAAAATTTTGCCGGAGATGTATATGTGGCAGGTGTTGTGCATGAAGAATGCTTCGAAGGTGTTGCCGCGCGAAAAATAAGTGCGAAAGTGAAACCGGATTATGTGGTAATTGGTGAAGCATCTGAAATGAATTTAAAAGTAGGACAGCGTGGCCGTGCAGAAATTGTGGTTGAGACCTTTGGTGTCCCGGCACATTCAGCAAACCCGGAAAAGGGCGTAAATGCAGTATATAAAATGTGTGAGGCCATTCAGGCTATCCGCGAGATCGAGCCGCCTGTCCAGGATAAACTGGGAAAAGGAATCCTGGAGCTGACAGACGTAAAATCTTCCCCATATCCAGGAGCCTCCGTTGTTCCGGAATACTGCCGTGCAACCTATGACCGCAGACTTCTGGTAGGTGAAACCAAGGAAAGCGTGCTTCAGCCAATCATTGAAAAAATGGAAGAGCTGAAGAAAAAGGATCCGCAGTTTTCCTATAAAGTTTCTTATGCAGTGGGAAAAGAGGAATGCTACACCGGAGAAAAAATCCAGGGAGAACGCTTTTTCCCAGGCTGGCTGTTTGGCGCAGAAGAGGAGTGGGTGGCAAAAATAAAATCCGAACTGGAAAAAGAGGGTTTTTCTCCAGAGGTAACTACCTACAATTTCTGTACAAATGGAAGTCATTATGCAGGAGAAGCTGGCATCCGTACTATTGGAATGGGACCTGCAAGGGAAAATCTGGCGCATACCATTGATGAATATGCGGAGGTGGAAGATCTGACAAATGTATTCAGATGTTATGTGGGGATTATGAAGGCGTTGTTGGGATGATGTATAGCTTTCGGTAAAGTGAAGAAATAATGTGAAAATGATAGAAAAGGCATTCTTTTTTGAGTATACTATTACTTGGAAGGGAGTGCTTTTTTATGATTATTGATAGGCTTTCGGTGTTTGTGAAATGGAAATTTTGGAAGCAGTTGAAAAAAGATAGCCTACAAAAAGAAGCAGCTAAAAAATGAAAAATAGAAAGAACAACTGGATAAAAATAGTTATCCAACTACTGTCGTTTATCTTAATCCCAGAACTGTTCGTAACAGGATTTACAGCTATTGGAGATATCTTTTCCCAGATCTATGCTGGAAGTATTTCCTGGGAGAGTGTCAGGTATTCGGTGTATGTACTAATCGCGACAGTGCCAGGAAGTGTACTGGTGGGGAGATTTTTTTGCGGATTTTTCTGCAGCTTTGGAGCTGTGCAGGATTTCTTGTGGTTTGCAGCGCGGAAGCTGGGAAAAGGCAGCTGGAGGCGGAACAGAAATCCAGAAATATACAAGAAAGCTGACAGAGTTCTGAAACTGGCAAAATATGGAGTACTTGTTTATTTTGTAATATTTATATGGAGTGGTGTTTTGACCTGGAAAAAGCAAGGTCCGTGGGAAATATTTGGCCAGTATATTGTGCCTGGACATTGGCCGGGAGTGAAGCCTTTGTGCTCGGTGGGGGGAATTTTACTCTTGGTGATTTTGACAGGATCAGTGTTGGTAAAGAGATTCTTTTGCAGATATTTCTGTCCAATGGGAGCGGTGTATGCACTGATTTCCAGAGGTGCATTTTTGAAAATCGAAAAGCTCGGACGAGAATGCAGTGCCTGTTCTTTGTGTACTGCGAAATGCAGCATGGGAATTGATTTTACGAAAAAGGAACAAGTTACAGGTGGAGAGTGCATTGCGTGCCAGCAGTGCATTAGCTGGTGCCCGAAAGGAAATGTGCATTTTGGAATTAAATATGGAATGGTGATCGGAGTATTGCTCACGTGTGTGATGATTGGGGCTTCCCAGCTCCTTACGGCGAGAAGCTATACGAAGGATAGAAATATAGCAGGCGGTGTTGTTGAAGGTTTCAGATATAAAGACGGTACTTATACTGGAACAGGTGAGGGCTATCGTGGAGCGATACGTGTCACTGTAAGTGTGGCGGACGGAAAAATAATCAGTCTTACACTGGATAGTTATGAGGATGACAAGTCTTATATGGAAAAAGCGAAAGCTGAAATCTTTTCTGCAATAATCGGACAGCAGAATACGAATGCAGATACCGTATCCGGTGCTACATATAGTAGTAAGGGGCTGATTCAGGCTGTACAGAATGCTTTGAAGGAGGCAGGAACTTCAGAGACTGCGGAGAATGGTTCTGATGATAAAGCTGCGGACAAGGCTGAATTTATTTCTGCAGGCCGCTTCCGGAACCTTGTCGATGGCGTATATACAGGATCTGCCGATGCTTTTCGTGGTGATGTAGAAGTTCAGGTTACTGTGGAAAATCAGCAGGTAACGGATATTTCCATCTTCTCATACTGTGACACAGAAGAATATTTTTTTAAAGCTGCGCCAGTTGTAATTGAAGAGATGAAAGAGGAACAAAGTCTGAACATTGATGCTGTCAGCGGAGCCACATACAGCAGCAACGGAATTATTCATGCTGTGGCAAATGCATTGGAGATTCCCGAAGATCAATATGCCGAACGTCCTGGCCGGAATCTGGCTGCCAAGAAGAAAAGCCATGGACATATTGTAAAACATGTAATAGAAAACCAGGAAGAGTATGAAAAGAAGGTTAAGGAGTATGAAAAATAGATAACAGAAATCAGAAACGGAGGATGCAGACTGGGAATCGTGAAGAATAGACATTGACAGCCCTTATACATCAGGCATATAATATATCAGATATACACAAAAAATATATGCAAAAATGTAAAATATCTGGTAACTATTCAATATCTGCGCTGCAAGCGTTACAATTTGGAGTATAAGTACTGGGGAAAAAATGAGACGAACGAAAGCATATCGGTTGATTTTTGTGGGAGTGGCATCTGTTCTGCTGGGAGGCTGCTCGGGGAGTTCGAAGGCAAACATGGAGGAGGCAGCAGAGCAGCCCGCTGTGGTGGACTATACCTGTATTTCCAATCCGGAAAGCGATAAGCAAATATATGTTATTCTGAAAAATTATCATGGTGCTTACTGGGAGAAAGTAATAGATGGTATAACAGAAGCTGCAAAAAAACTGGATGAAGCGGTTTATCTTGGCGGAATTGATAACGAAACTGACATTTCCGGCCAGATTGACCTGATGAACCAGGCTATGGAGCAAGGCGCTGACGGAATCCTGCTGGCTCCGGCAGATTCCAATTCACTGGCAGACGGCTGTCAGAAGGTACGGGAAAAGGATATTCCGGTAGTACTTATTGATTCTTCTATTAACAGCAGCGAATTTGACGCCTGTTACATGACAGATAATATAGATGCCGGAGAAATGGCAGCGAAAGAAATGCTGGAGTTGCTGTATGATGCAGGAAATTCACCCACAGACCCACTGGAAGTGGGAATCCAGTTGTCATCGGATAGTTCACAGGCAATGGTAAATCGTGTTTCCGGATTCTTGAATTTCTGGGCGGGTAATGCACCGGAGCAGTGGGAAATCGTTCAGGATATAAGAGTTAATGGCGGTGATACGAAAAAGGCACAATCGGATGCTTCTGCATTATTGAGAGAAAATGCAGATATAAAGGGCTTTTTCGGCTGTAATAACACATCTACTGTCGGCATCGTAAATACTCTTTTTGAAGAAGAAAGAACAGATGTGGTGCTGGTTGGTTTTGACCTGGCGGACGAAACGAAACAGATGCTTCAGAATCCGGAGTATCATGCAGTGACTGTGCTGCAGAAACAGGATCAGATGGGATATCTGGGAATGCTTTCCCTGAATTCTCTTATAAAGGGAGAAAAATCAGAGCAGAAGTATTTTGATACCGGAGTCATTATGGTTGATTCTGATTACCTTATGGAGAATGCTGTCTCATGAAAGATCGAAGAAAAAATAAAAGAAAAAGAAAAGTCCTGCTGACTTTGTATCTGGCAGTCTGCCTCGTCATTATCGTGGCGGCATACTTTCACCTGAGCAGAATTGCGCGGAATTTCAATACAGAGCATCTGGAGCTGATCACAGGCCTGTACGCGGAAAAGATGAATGATTCTATGGAATATCTTCAGAACTATGTACAGGAAGATATAAAGATGATCCGGTCTATGGAAAATGCCCAACCGGAGGAAATCCTGGAACAGCTGGAGAAAAATCTTGACAAGACTGTTTTCGGTGATATTGGTTTTATTATGAATGATGGCGAAATTTATGGCAGCAGCAGCTGCGCTGTTTCCGATATCAAAAAGAAGAAGCTGGATGAGGCGGCGCTGGCTTCGGATACGTCTTTTAACTCGGATCCTTACCAGTCCAGCAGAACTGGAAATATGACCATGACCGTTTTTGTGCCAGTAGGGGATACTTCACTGGTTCATACACTTTATGTGTCGATTATGATTGAAAATCTCAGACAGTTGGGTGAGTATGAGCTGCTTCAGGGCAAGATCAGTATTCACCTGTTAAAGGCCGATTCAGAAAATTTTATTACCTGTGTCAGTGACAATTCCGGCCCGTCTGGCAGTTGGAACAATCTTTTACTTCAGCAGAAGTATTTCCAGTATGATGCAGGTTATTCCTACAACCAGTGGATAAAGGACATGCGTTCCGGAAAGAAGGATGGGAGATTTTCCGCTATTATCAGAGGAGAGGAATCTACAATTTCCTATAGGAGTATTTCTGTTATGCCAGGCTGGTATGTGATCGTTGAATTGACAAATAAGAATATTTCTGATATTACTCAGCAGTTTTCCGCCTGGGGCGGAGTATATGGAAGTATTCTGGTAGGCTTCACAATGCTGTACATGCTGACCATTGTGCTGTTGGAGAAAAAAGATAAGAAAATGTACATGGGATTGTCTACTACAGATTCTCTTACCGGAATTCTGAACCGCAGAGCTTTTCAGATTGCCGTGGAAGAAGAATTGCGTAAAAAAACGCCAGGCATCTTCATCTTTATTGATGTAGATAATTTTAAAATTTATAATGATACTTACGGTCATAATAATGGAGACTTCTGCCTGAAGCATTTTGCGAAAACTATGAAAAGCTGTTTCCCGGAGGATAGCATAATCGGCAGGTATGGCGGTGATGAATTTGTGGTTTACCTGAAGAATCTTACAGGGGAAATGGCGCAGACTTATATGGAAAAGTTTCAGAGGATGATTTCCCAGCTTACACTGTCTACAGGAGAGGCTGTAGAGCTTTCAGCCAGCGCAGGCGGAGCTGCATTCCCGGAACAGGGAGAAGACGTTATGTCTCTTTGTAAAAGCGCAGATATGGCTTTGTATAAGGTGAAACAGAATGGGAAAGCTGATTTTAAAATGAAAGGAATGTAAATGAAAGGATCCCTGCAAGGACGAGGCTTGTTAGCCTTCTACCTTGCGAGGGATCCTTTTTTACTTGATAAATGCATCCTGTGGAAATATTAATTCACGTTTGCCGGATCACTCTCTGTAATGGCTGGTGCCGTCCAGGTGTCCAGTGAATCCACATCCTACACGATTGGTATAGTTATTTACGAAAACATGTTTTTCTACATAAAAATTTTATGGCTCGATAATATTAAAATATTTATACTCTGAGGTAACCGTAACTGCATCCATCAATCGTGTCAGGCAGGTCTCATCACCCTCCTGCTGGATCAAAGCTGCAACATTTTCCGCGTTTTTCTGAATAATAGACAGCAGTCCGGCACGTTTGGTAGTCCATGTCACATCAGCATCCGCATCCTGTGTATCTTTCTGATAAAGAAGTACACCATTTTTCACGCGGAGTACATAATTACCTTCCGGCAATATAAGATTTGCTGTAAACGTCAGATCCGGAACCTTCGTTGTATCTACAAGAATTCCCAGATAATCCAAAATCATTTCAGGTGTCATATGTAAAATAACATCACCGTTACCATTGCCTCGCGTTGCATCATCGGTATTTGTACCATTTCGCAGCTCCTGTGCCGCACAAAGGTAAGCACTGCGCCATGGACCGGATTCTGCCTGATACCCCAATTGTTCTAATGCATCTGCACAAAGATAACGTGCATCCATATTTTCCGGATCAGCAAAAACCAGCGTATTGGTAATCTGGGCAACCCACTGATATTCTCCCTTTGCAAAATCTTCTTTTGCTTTTTCAAGAACCGCATCTGTGTCACCGAAATATTCTACCAGCTTTTGTGCATAATCCGATGGTGTAAGTTCAGCAAGATGGACAGGATTACCGTCATACCATCCCATGTATTTCTCATATACTGCCTTCGAATTATGAGAAACTGTGCCATAATACTGACGGGTATACCAGACTTTCTCCAACTCCTTGGGAAGCTGGATCATATTAGCAATCTCTGTCTCCGTATAACCTTCATTAATGTAAAGCAATGTCTGGTCGTTAATAAACTTATACACAGCTGCAGTATTGGTCATATATTCCTGAATAATATCCTTTCCCCAATGTGGCCAGTTATGAGACTGGAATACTACATCTGCCTGATCACCATAAAGTGCCAGAGATTCCATAATGTACTCTGCCCATGCGTTTCCGTCACGTACCTGGGCTCCGCGGAGTGTATACAGGTTGTGGAGCGTTCCAGTACAGTTTTCAGCCATCCACAAAGCATTTTTCGATCCAATCCAAAAGTTCATCTCTGCCGGTGCTTCAGTACCCGGAGTAAGCTGAAATTCAATTTCCACTCCATCAATAGTATGCTTCTCACCGGTTTGTGTGATTTCAAGTGTAGGAGAAATATAACTTGTGCTGCCCCTGGACTGCCCCATACCAATACCAATAGCAAGAGCTCCTGTTTCACTGGTCTCAAGCATTGTTCCATACTGATAGCTTGCTCTGCGCCCCATAGCAGTACCTGCATAAATATTCTCGCTGACAGCATGCTTCTCAAAGCCCTCCGGTGCAATTACCTGCACATCACCGGATTGTACATCTTCTTCCGAAATAATTCCCCTGACTCCACCGAAATGATCAATATGGGAATGACTATAAATTACTGCCTTTACAGGAAAAGTACCAAGGTTCTCTTCTACCAGGGAAAAAGCCGCTGCCGCACATTCCATGCTCATCAGTGGATCTACTACAATCCATCCCGTATCGCCTTTTATGAAAGTGATATTTGACATATCATAGCCACGCACCTGATAGATTCCATCGGTTACTTCAAAAAGACCATAAATATGATTCAGCTGTGTATCTCTCCAAAGACTTGGATTCGCTGTATCCGGAGCATCCTGATCCAGAAAAGCATATGCTGTCTGACTCCATACAAGTTTCCCATTCTCATCATAAATATCCAGAGTATCCGGAGAAGCAATAAGACCCTTTGTAGCATTTTCAAATTCCGCAGTATCCTCGAAATCCAGCAATGCATAAACTTCCTGATTTGCATCAATGGTATACTGGGTGGCTGGTTTGCTTTCTGCTGTTAATTCTGATGCGGCAATTACGGTGAAACTGCCACAGGTAGTCATGGAAAGTGTCAATGCAGCGGTAATCAAAGCAACTGTTTTTTTCTTTTCATGATACGGTTCCCCCCTTATCCTGCAAAAAATTTAGATATTCTCTGCTGAAAATCTTAATTAATTGCAAAAATGATATCTAATAGAAATATAGCATGAATATATCAGGGGAACAATCGAATTATAGCGAAACAATTTTTTTGTTGCGGTAAATTAACCTGATAAGCGGTAAAACGACATTTTTTATTTAGAAGAATTACTTTTCATGGAAACTTCAACCAATCTGACCAGATAATTTTCTTCACTTATAGATTTCATTTTGTCTGCATTAAACAAAATGCATCCGCAGTGTCCTGGAAATGTAGGAAAACATATAATTTTCAGATTCGTATCTATTTCAGGACTATAATCCATGATTTCCAGTGTTTCACCATACAAGGTGGCACGTTCATAAACCTGAAGCCATTTCGCATCCATATTGGAAAAAAGACTGGAAAAGGAATTTCCGATCATCTTGTCTAAGGGCAGCTTTTCCAGAGTAGCCAACGCTTCATTTCCATATCGGAAGATCCAGTCCACTGCCTTTTTTTCTTCATTGAATACCATTTCTATATCTGTAAATGCAAAAGGAAGAGCATCACATATTTTATAATATTTGCAATATTCCTCTGCTGTCAGCGGCAGCTTTTTTTTACTGATTTTTGCGATCAGAAGCTCCTGCTTTTTCTGCCGTTCTTCTCTGAGCATCCTTTTTTTGCGTTTTGTATAGCAAATCTTCTCACCATTAGACAGTAAAATCATGTCTTGAATATCACTGATTGCAGACACAGCTACCATACAGCCGCGTTTTACCTCCATAAATTCTTCATTCAATTGTTTCTTTAATTCTTTCAGTGTCATTCGGCAGCGATAAATGTTTCCATCAAACATATGAATCCTGCAATGATCATCTGACATGATTACATAGAGAATGTCTGCATATCGGATCGCGATCTTCGTGCGATTGAAGGTTACTGTAATGAATTCCTGTTGCATGGCTGAAGTCTCCTTCTGGTAATTAAAAATCTATTTGAAAAATATAACTTTTACTATTCTAGCACTGTGCCAAAGCTCTTACAAGTATACAGATGCCAACCGTATAGTGCATCAATTTATATTTCAGAAGTGGTAACTGCTTCGTGATGCACATCTTGTAGAAAGCTTTTTTCAAACATGCTCTAACGAACAGTAACCATTGTAAGGGCGGAACAGAAGAAAAGTCTTGTAATTTGTGTGTAATTATAGTACAATTGAAGCTACAGATTTGTCCTGTTAGTTTAATGGATAGAACAAGTGCCTCCTAAGCGGCAGATGGTTCGATTCCTTTGAGCCTTGAAAATTGCATAAAACTTATAAATGTCTCAGTAGCTCAGTTGGATAGAGCACACGCCTCCTAAGCGGTGACCAGAGTTATCGCCTCGGTGTATAACAGAAAAATGAATTTAAGTTCGATTCTGTTATGTGATGTCACAATTAAGAGGACATGCGTTTTTGGAAAAGGCGATAGCTTCATACCAAAAAATTTCATCATATAAGATTGATTCAGCTGACGTAAGTCAGTTTTAAATCATAAAATCCAATGCCGTTGAAATGGCTGAAAACCTTGATTTTAAGCCAAAAATCCGGTATTTGTCCTGTTAGTTTAATGGATAGAACAAGTGCCTCCTAAGGGTCAGGTGGAGCAATCCCCTTTCGGAAGCGATTTATGAAATAAATTTGAAAATTGCTCAATTACAATTAAATACGTCTCAGTACCTCAGTAGGATAGAGGGTTCGCCTCCTAAGCGAAACGTCGCAGGTTCGATTCCTGTCTGGGACGCCAGCAAACAACGCTGAAAGCCTTGATTTATCGAGGTTTTCAGCTTCTTTTGTTTTTGGCTTATAACCTGTCGGATAAGAACATATTCAATTTATATTTTGCAATTTCTTTTGATTTTCAGAATTTGTAATTCGATATTTTTATGACTGTTTGAGTAGAAGAGTTTGCTAACACTTTTTTTATTTTGAAAAAATATCAGCAGATTTTTGAAGATTTGCTAACACTTTTGAAAAATTACTTTGAAGCTGATTGATTCAAAAGCATTGCTTTCATCTCCGGCGTAAGTGATTTTAAAAGCTGTAAAAGCTCCATATCACTGTCTGATAAGCCGTTGTTTTCTGGCTGAACTTCCTCATTTTGTGGTTGCATTTCTGAATCATGGTTTAGAGTGGAATAAAATTGTTCGTCCATCTTTTGAGCATTGTAACGTCTATCTTCGTCTATGATTTCTGAATAAACGTCTGTAACCATTTCTGCTTCTGCATGACCTGTATCGCCTTGTACCGATTTTACATCGCCGTTGGTCATTTTCAATTTGTATCCTGTGGATAAATGACGCAGACTGTGGAAAACAACTTGTTCATAGCCATTTTGTTCGCATAACTTTTGAAATCTGTCTCTCACAATTCTACTCTCAACGGGATTTCCATTTTCCAAAGCTATAACAAGGTTGTAATTGTTATAAGCGTCTCCTAGAAATTCCTGTAATTCCTTTTGGTCTTTTTGATATTGCACCAGTAATTCTGCAACCGTCTTTGGCAACCATACGGTACGATTACTTGTTTCTGTCTTTGGTGTTTTTAATACAAGCCTTGTTGTGCAATGCGGTTTCTGTGTCGGAAAAATCTTGATAATATCTTTTTCCTTTAATTTCTGCATAGCTTGTGCATTTACTCTGGAAAGCTCTTTATTGATGATTACCCTTGCGTTATTCGTTGCAATGGATTGTTCATCAATAACTACATCTTCCCATGTAAGACCTGTAATTTCTCCAATACGCATTGAGCAGGAAAACGCCAAATGCATACAGATGGTTAATAAATCGTCGTCTGACTGCTGAATTGCTTCACGGAATGTATCTACACTCCATACTTTTCTTTTTACCTTAGGAACTTTAGGAAGCGTTGCTAATGAAGCAGGGTTACGCTTGTTGGTATCAATATATTCCCAACGGATTGCTTGATTTAATGCACAGCGTATAATGTCGTGTATTTTCTTGATATTGGCAGGTTGTACGCAACGTCCAGTAGCTTTTCTGTTAGCTCTGGGTACTTCTGGAACACTCAATAAATCGTTGTAGTAGGCAGATAATTTCTTTGTGGTAATCTCATTTAACTTCCAATCCCCGATAAGTGGATTGATGTAATTTTCGATAGTACCGACTTTGCTACTAAATGTACTAGGCGACCATTTTGACGTACCATAGAGATTGACAAATATTTTTAAGAAGTCACGAAGCGTAATATCTTCATCGGTACTATCAAGTTCTTTTTTCGATTCATCAATCTGGCGTGCAAACTGTTCCTCTAAAGGAACAATCACATAACCATATTTTTCTTGATAATACTCAACAAATGCTTTTCTCTGCTTTGCCTCTTTCTTTGTCTCTAACGTATCCCATTTCTGTTTACGTTCTCCTGCATTGTCCAAATACCAGTAAATAACGGAAAATGTTGATTTTCTTTTTTTGATTGAAGCCATAATATATTCTCTCCTTAACAGTTAATTTTGATTTAACCATTTATCGAAAGAATCTTTAGATACCCGTATGGCTCTACCAGCACGAACATAAGCGAACTGTCCACTTTTAACCAATGCGTAAGCCACTTTTTTACTCACACATAATTGTTCTGCAATTTCCTCTACTGTATATGTCTTTTTCTCCTTTTTGGGAGTTTCTATATTTGATGTATCACTTATCACGAGTAATAATAACTCCTTTCCGTGTGATAACAGCAAAATACATACGTTTAACAAGGTCATTATAGCATATCAATAACTCTTGCGGATATGTTTTTTGCCGTTGCTAACACTTTTGCTAATACTTTTTATATGCAGACAAATGGCTTTGGCAAGCTCCACTGGTATCTCAACCATTCCCATTCCTGTGGGCTGAACCGTGTCATACGGGTGTATCATTATCCTGTGTTGCAGGTCATGGCAGAACGACTTTTCCAACGGTCGCTCCCAGATCATTGCATGAATCGCTATCTCCCGATTGGAAAAGTCACGGCGTACAATCTCTGATGGCTCACTGCAAGCACAAACGTATCTGTCTGCATTATTCAGTTGTCAAAGAACTATTAGGCTCTTGTCAGCCTGTACCAATCTGTTTTGATAAATAGACTGATACAGAATGGCAAACTAAGAAGTAAGCGGAACAGGAAAGAGGGAAGTGTTTATATGAAGCGTTCCGCAGATATTACTTATTCGATTTTTATGTCAAATTCTAATATCATTTTCATAATGGCTTCTCTGATACGACCTTTTAACTCCATATCCACAGCGATATATACATTTCCATATTCATCATATAATGGGCGAATACAGCTTTTTGATATATACGGGTCATAGAAATCTAAGATTTTATCAATGGAAATTTTGTCGCCGTCCATAGCCGATGAAATCACATAAAATGATGGCTTCTTATACGAACGTTTTTGTTTCAAATACTAATTTTCCTCCTCTAATGACTTTTTCATTTGTTTTAATGCATAGTGTCGGTTTTGAAATACACCACTTCGGGATATATTCTGCAATTTTGCAATTTCCGTATCACTCATATCCAAGAAATAGTACATAAGTACATTTTCACGGTAACGGTCAGATAATTGTTTAATGACTTTTGCCAGCTCATCGTCATATACATAAATGTCATGTCCACATATATTGAAAGTAGTGTAATCCGTTTTATATGTATCCCATACAGCAACTTTATCTATGATAATGTCGGGAAGCTCACAAAAGGGGATAGCTTCTGCTTGATTCTTTTTCAACTCTTTGTAGTAATCTTTTACAACTCCGAAAACAGTTTTTTTTAAACAACTATCAAAACGACACATTACAGTTTTCTGGAAGTCAGATGGTTTCACATTCTCACCTCCTCCCTGTGCTGTTTTGTATCTATCCCTCTTTCCACTCCATATAAGAAAAAAACAGGGCAGTTGCTAAGTGATTTGAAAAAATAATCGCTATTTTAGATAAAATTTATATTTGCTCTCACTATATAGCCGACGAGAAAGGCAAAAATTGTTCGATTCGATAAAAAAACGACAAAAAAAGACCTGCACATTTAATGTACAGGTTAAAGAAGTGATGATTTTTCATAAAATCAGTATTTAATTTTTGTTGCCATCGTATAAACGTATTCTTCTGGTGTAGGTCGTTTCTTTCCAAAATAACTTGAAAATTCAGCTTGCACATCTGGGTCATCGCTGTAATACATTTCATCAATGGTTGACTGAATACGTTCTTTTACTTCTAATACGGAAACACCCTGTTGATGTGCAATCGCTTTAAATACTTGTTTTGTATCACGTTTTTTGATACCCAACATCTAACCACAACCTTTCTGAATAAATTTATTTCCATTCGATAATACCATAGCTCATTAGTTTTTCACAGTCGAGTAGACTAAGACCTCTCAATCTTAGCCCCTCACAGATCCGTACGTGCGGCTTTCCCGCATACGGCTCCTCATAGTAACATTCGCTTCAATATAAACAATAGTACGTTTTAGGTTTTGCTAACGGGTAATACTTGAGCATTTCCACAAATCCATTCCATGTGTATGCCCGTCTACAACCTCTCCGATTCATGGCTTTGAATAGAAACTGTTGTACTCTATGCAGGAATGTTGTTATCTTCCGAAAATTCCATGTAACACCATAATACCGATAGTGTCCAATTAGTTTTACGTTCAACTCTTTAATTATTTCTCGCATTGGTCGATTTCGATTATCGTAAATCCAGTTCTTGTATGCTCTAACCTTTTGCTCTAACTTCTTTCTTGAAGTCTGTACCTTTGGCACGAAACCTCCCTTTCGAGTTTTGCTACAATAGAAGGTAAACCCCAGAAAATCAAATGTTTCAGGTTTACATTCTCCTCTTGCTCTACGATTCTGCTCTGCAAATCTCCCAAATTCAATTAGTCTGCTTTTACTACTTTCCAGCTCCAGTCCAAACTTTTCCATTCGTTCCTTTAACTCTTTATAGTATCTTTCAGCTTCTGACTTATATTGAAATCCTGCAACAAAATCATC
Source organism: Ruminococcus sp. RTP21484sp1_RTP21281st1_A8_RTP21281_210402 (assembly GCF_040914025.1). Taxonomy (NCBI): domain Bacteria; kingdom Bacillati; phylum Bacillota; class Clostridia; order Eubacteriales; family Oscillospiraceae; genus Ruminococcus; species Ruminococcus sp. RTP21484sp1_RTP21281st1_A8_RTP21281_210402. Next base: position 20,956 of record NZ_JBCPGE010000014.1, on the reverse strand, counting down.
CGCAAAGTTGACGAGAAAACACTCTCCCTGCATTTCCCTTTGCACCACCAGCTTAAACCACAGCGTCAGCACATGATGCATGTATATATTTGCAAGCATCGGACTCATTGCTGAGCCTTGTGCCGAACCTTCCTCTGTTGGCTCGAATTTTCCTTGCTCCATTATTCCTGCTTTAAGGTATTTACGTATTAGCCACAATAAGTTCTTATCCTGTATATTCCATTCAAGGAACTTCATCATCCAATCATGGTCGATATGGTCAAAGAAACCTTTGATATCGGCATCTACGATATAGCTGATTTTTCCATAGCTTATCCGTTGGTATACTTCTTTTATTGCTTCGTGACACCCCCTATTCGGTCTGAATCCATACATGCAGTTTAGGAATCTCGGTTCATAAATAGCTCCCAGTATTTTCTTCACTGCCATTTGTACAATCTTATCTTCATAGGAAGCAATCCCTAATGGTCGTTTCTTTCCATTTCCTTTAGGTATATATACCCTCAGTGACGGAAGTGGCTTAAAGGATTTGTTTTTCAACCTCTGTACCAGTTCCTTGATATTTCTATTAAGGTTCTTCCCATACTCATCCTTAGTTACCTTGTCAATTCCGACTGCTTTGTTCCCATCTAATTCCTTATGGCATTGCTTTAGCATATCTTCATTTATCAAGTGGTACACTGATGTAAATATAGGATGTTTTGATGTTGCTGATATCTCAGCTATTCTTACTAATTTCGTTTCCATTATTTCCTCCGTCCCTGAGTACGGATAATGTGTCCTCAGTAAGACCTTTACTATGCAATCCCCTTCCCTCCATCGGCATTGCCCGATTTCTACAGTACTATGGGATTGTCCGACCACCTACCATTCATTTGAAATACTCCGTTTTCAGTTGCAATTTCATACTCTTCTTCGAGAAATGGCAGGTTCTCCCCAGTTGATGTGTATTCACAATGTAAAACATGATTGGTTCTCTGACTCCGCAGTGCCACATAACACTCGCCATATCGCATTACATGATATTGTCTTCCGCACCAGTTAAGACGTCGACCGACTGAAGTTAACGTTTCGAAGCTCAATCACTATTCAACCCTGCTTTCTTGCTGTCTACGCTTGTCAGATGCCGTTACCGGCATCATCCCAAGACTCGCTATTATCTGGTTGGCTAAACCTTGGATAAACCGGAATCCCACCGGCTTGACTACACACCCTTAGCTGGGCGCACAACTGGAAGTTACATAAATCTGCTTATCAGATTATATGCTGTGACTACATAGACAAAAATCGCTATGCCTGCAAATATCATGGCATCTTTCTTCGCACCTTTATCATAACACTCCTTTGCATTTGTCAACATAGTTAATCCCATAAAGACAAACATAATCGGCAGTGTTATATCAGTAGAAACTATGTTTATCAGTCCCAGTGAGCCAAAAATAATAGTTAATACGCTGAATATTGCTTTCCATATACGCATACATAGTCCTCCTTTGCAAATTCACAACTTCCGATTTTCTCAATTCTCCAAACTTGAATTTATACCCGGTACTTGTCTCGATTTATAGTCATATCAACCAAATGAAATACAAGTAAGATAATAAAAAAAACGGAAACTATTATTATTCCTGCGCCCAGCTTGATAAAATCAATTATACCGCCAAGACAAAAGAGCATTGCCCATGTCTTAATCCGTTTTCCAGTAACTCTGCATATTTTCTCTGTGTTTAATCCAGTATAATCTCCTGATAAAAACAGCACACTTCTTTCTGTATTCCTTGATTTGATAAAAAATCTTCCAACAAAAAAGAGAACAGTTGCCATCAGTAAATCAATAAATATAATTATTATTTTCATTTTCAACACCTCTAATTCTAAGTTCACAACTTCAAATTGTTTTAATTCTTCTCAGTTCCACTTTCTTGCCCTTCGGACAAGAAGTATCCCTCGCTCAAAGAGCTCGGTCAATTCAAATCTTCTGTTGCTTTCAGTCTCTGCTGAAGACTGAAAGTTACCTTCGCTTTACTATTTCTAATAGTTTTCTCACATAATCATCTGCGTGGTTTATTGAAAACTCTCCATGATACATATTAGGAAGAACTTGTATAAAACTATCCTGCAATTTTTCATGAATGATTTTAGCAGATTTTTTCATTGATTGCTTTTCTTTTTCTCCAACATAAATTTGAACGGTTGCTTCACACTCTCCAATGCCATCTTTTAGTGAATATACTGAGTTTTCCTGTAAAAAGGCAATCATATCACTCTTTCTAATAGCACAAGTATCTTTGTAATATTCATCAAACAAATTCGACTTTATTCGTAGTGATTTGAATTGCAATTTTGAAAACCACTTATACTTTATTAAGCCATAGCAACTTCCAAACGCCGGTTTAATCATAGAATATGTAAATTTTGAAGGTATCACAAGTACACTTTCCACTATTGCATACTTACATATATCTTTGCGTTGAGATAAAATTTCAAGCAAAATCTGCCCTCCAAGCGATAGTCCTCCCATCATTAAAACAGAACCGCCCAATTTGCTATTTACAAATTCTATAATATCCAAAGCATTATTCTCTATCGTTGTAAACTGCTTATCACATCCTGCATGACCATCTAATATAGGCAAAACCACATGATAATCTGTTTGAAGTCTTTCAGCAACCTCTTTGTAATTCCACCATGATAAACCGCCTCCGTGTAAGAGGATAATTACATCGCTGTTTTCTTTTCCATATTCTACATAATTCAACCTCTTTCACCTCACTGTAAACTTCCGATTTTCTCAATTCTCCAAACTGAAATTTGTAATTACATTCCATACATATTGGCATTCTTTACAAGTACTTTATCACCCTTTTCTAATTGTTCCTTGGAAATTCCTCGTAACCCAAGTCCAACATGCTCTGTTTTATATCCACAACCATTTGCTTTTCGTTCTTTTGTATGTACATCGACAGTAGTAATTCTGGTTTCTAAGATATCTCCATTTGCTTTATAAATACATGCATTTTCCCCTTCTCTGCACATCCCTGTTAATATGTTTCCTGTGGCAACTGTTCCAACTCCCATAATTGTAAATATATCATCAATAATCAATTCAAAATCTTCTTTTAAACACGATGGAACATCTAATCTGCTCATGTATTCTGTTTCTCGTTCTTTTTTGCTTTTACCAAATAATCCCATGGTATTCCTCCTTTAAAACTTCCGATTTGTATATTTCTTAATTCATACTATACCATAACAAAATGCAGAATAGTATAGATAAAACAACAAATTACCATACTATTCTGCTGTAATATTTATCCTACAATCTTCCAGTTATCGTCCTTATGAAGCACAAGCTCATACTGTGAGATTTGCGTCATTTTCGACTTGTTATCCAGATACTTTACGGACACACTGACCTTGATGTTATCGCCATCTTTGGTAAAGACAGGGTTTACCAGTTCCGAAAATACATAGTCGCCGGATACAGGAGCAAGCACACCGTCTTTGACATAGTAGGCAAGTTCTTTTTCTGTGGCTGTCGGGTACAGCTTAAAGAATGTTTCCAAGAAAGCAGTAGCGTCCTTGACTGTGTCGGAGCTGACACTGACATCTGTTTCCTGTGCTTTCGGTTCATACTTTGATTTCTGCACTGCCGGAGCAAGGGTAGGATTCTGGGTAATGACCATTGCACCGTCCTTATCCACATGAACGGTCACGGTATAGTTTTCTATGACTGCCTGTGTCTGTTCGCCCTCTTTTACCTGCTGATCTACTTCGTAGGCAACGGTAAAATCGTCCGTTCCAGACTGTTCTACATTCCAGACCAGCACATTTGTAACAGTAGCACTGGTTGGTATGTCCGTTCTAATAGTATCGGCGTTCAAGTCCTGTAATTCTTTGGTAATGTATTTACTGATTTCTGTTGTCCTTGCTTCAATGGCTTCCTTGCTGGTATCCCATGAGTAGTAGGCTTTCGCAAAGTTCTTGACGAAATTTTCAATACCGTTGGTATCGTTCAATCTTAACTGAATGATTTCTTTTTCATGTACCGTGTGGGTGTCAATGGCGGTAAAGTTCTTATACACACCAAAGCTGGTGCTTGCCAGAAGCACCGCCCACAACAGCAGGACAGATTTCTTATGTGTCCCGACTTTCATGGTACGCACTTTCTTATTCTTAGGTGCTTTCTCTGTTTTTTCTTTCTTCTTAAACATATTTCAAGTCCTTTCTATTGTTTGATTCTTCCGGCACAAATGATGTGCTGTTGCCAGTAGGCAGAGGTCAAATCGGTATAGCCGATTGGATTTCCGGCATGATACATCTGATTGTTTCCGACATAGATTCCTACATGGGTAACATAGTCACTGGTATTGTAGGTGGAATGGAAAAAGACCAAATCGCCAGCCTGTGCCTGTGACAATGGGATATGCTGGGTTGCGTCATACTGTGCCTGTGCGGTTCGTGGCAGGCTGATTCCGGCTTTTCCGTAGCACCACTGGGTAAGACCAGAACAGTCAAAAGAGGTGTTCGGGTTACTGCCACCATAGACATATTTCCAGCCTTGATACTTCAACGCTTCATTCATAACCGCCTGTACCGTTTCGTTACTGAACTGCTTCACGGTCAGATATTGGTTGACCAGCTCCACATAAAACATATTCCCGTAGTTATAACGCCAGCCACCATTTTTACTGACTGCTATCGGGTTCGTATAGGTCACTTTTGTACCGCCGGATTTATTCTTTGCGAAATTCTCTGCAAGATTGAAGCTGTGCTTTTTCCCGTTCTTCGCCACATAGTCTGCATAGCCACCACCATAGTTGTAAGATTGAATGACCACGTTAATGTCATTCATACCTTTGGCTTTACAGGAAGAAAGCAGAGACGCAAAATATTTACACCCCTGCTTAATGGATTCTTCTGTACTTAATGAGTTTGGCGGTAGTCCCAGACTTTCACTGGACTGCATGACATCGATAGCCGTACCGCCACTTTCCACCTGTATGATGGCAAGCAGGACGTTCACATACTCCGTGATACCGTTTTCTCTGGCGTATTTTTCTACCATCGGCTGATGTTTGAGGACATCGGCTGACAGGTTCATGCCAGAGTAGACAGTTGAATAACTGTTGGAACTGTTGTCATCTTCGCCGGAAATCAGTATCCCGAAAAAGAGGACGATGGAGAAAAGGACAGGAAATATCGTACCTATGATAAGGATACGCTTTAATCTCATTTCTTCCGTCCTTTCTCTGGTTGCTTCGTAACAGTTTTACGATTCTGTTTTTGATTGACCTGTGTTTTCTGTACCGTAGATTTCTTATGATTGCCGATGGATTCTGCTACGTTTGGCTGGTTCGCTCTGGTAACCGATTTGACCTGTTGTTCCTGTCTGATATTGGTTCGGACGGTTTCTTTTCCAGCCTTGATTTCTGCATTTTTTATCACAGGAGAAGTAGCAGGACGTTTCATATCCGGCTTCGTAACTGTATCAGTCTGTGCAGATTTTGGAATAGTTGTGGCAACAGGGCGTTCATGGCTTCTGGTAGCTCCGGCTGTCGCTGATCCATTCGCATGAACTGTCTGCCTTGCTTCCTGTGCTTTCTGTAATTCCTGCTTTTTCTGTGAGATATTTTCCCTGTGCAGGTTGTGTTTCTGTGTACGCTGTTCCTGTCGGTTTTCCCGTTCTTCCACAACGCCACGCTTAAAGTCCGATACATTATCCTTTGCTTTCTGTTTGGCAGAATAGATAGCATAACCAGCCTGTGTCGGTAAGTCTTTCACATTTTCTTTCAGAGAAGAAGCACTGTCACGGACTTTATTTTTCGTATCCATTACAGCACCTACCGCAGAACCAACACGGCTTCCCATGGAAACCTCATTATTCCTTTGTGGTCTGGCTGGCGTATTTTTATGTGTAGAACGAGAGTGATTATAAGCAGAACCAGCGACTGCACCAGCACCAGCTCCGACCATACTTCCTGTACCCACAGCCCTTGCAAGTCGGCGTTCCATACGTCTTGCCCTGTGTCGCATGAACACCATCGGTCTACGGAATATCCGGCGACCTATCTGCTGGCTGTCATTGGCATTAAGGCTGAACATACTCATTAGTTCTCCGAGCTTCATGTAGATTCCGGCAAAACAGATTATCTGCAAAAACGCCACCATGAAGAACGGATAATCTGTGGAAATGTTGTAGAACATACTGGAAATCGAAAATGCCACAGTCACAATCAGCGTGATTCCAGCTCTTGTCATAATGGCATTGAAAACACGGACAACTGCCTGTTTCGCCATGTTCTCATAGGTCGGTATCATGGACAGTAAAAAACTGACAGGTAAAAACATGGCATATATGATAAATAGTATCTGGGAAAATAACATCATGCCGGTAAGCAGGAAGATAAAGATTGTGATACCGAGATTGAAAATGAGCAGGAAGAACACCATGCCAAGACGGTTGACGACCTGTGGAATGGTAAGGTTGTCATTGTCGTTATCCTCAATCTCTGTTTTCACAATATTTTCCCTTGTTTCCCCATCTTCATCGGACGGGCTGGCAGATACCAGAGCTTCTACACGGTCAGTCCCGATTTCTTCGGTATCGCTGTTCCCGAACTGCAACAACAGCCACGGTTTTTCTACCTGTATCGCAAAAAGGCTGTCACGGATAAGGTCTACGCTGTCCTTGCCTTTGCTTTGTGAATCGGGGAGCATGATTTTTGTTCCCAAGTCCAGAGAAGCGGTGCTGATGTCCGAACTGAAATCATTGATTTTCTGGATATAATTGGGAGCATAAGCAATAAAGGACGCAGACACAATGAACACCACCACAAAGTTGATAACAGCGTGAAGTGCTTTGCTTGTTTCCCGTTTGAGAAGCCCTGTATAGGCGGTGTAAACACCTACAATCAGAATGATAATGAGCAGGAATCCCACATAGAATCCACTGCTGGAAAATCCATGTTCGGTCACTCCGGCAAGTGTCTGGATACTTTTCCCAATACTGTCTGCCATGTCATTGATGAAGTCCAGCTTATACGCCTGTTGCACCACATATCCTGTGGCATTGCTAAGATACATGCTGATTGTCCAGACAAAATTTGTGATACAGTAAAGCCCGTACTGCACCGATTTTCCAATGCCGTCCAGCCAGTTCCACGGTAGCCAAGACCAGCTATTGTCCACATAGAAATCAAGCTGATAGTTGGAAAGCGGATACTTTGAATACAGGTTGTCTGCATTGACCGTATCATCGACCAGTCCAGACGCATGAGCTACCGTCCCAAGCAGGGACAGCAGTACCAGCGTAACGGTCACGGCAAGCAGTACCAGTTTCAGTACATGGAATACCTTTTCTCTTGTGATAGATTTCATCATTCCAAATCCACCTCACTTTTTATCGGCGGTCTGGTATCAAAGGCATGGAGCAGTTCTACAAAGACAGGGTGTATCTGTACCACACCGACACGCCCGTATAAATCCTGCATTAAACATTGTCCGTTCTCCAAATCCCTCAACCGTTTCTGGTTATTTTCGTCCTCACTGTCCAGCCCGAAAAACTCTAAGGTCTGCTTGATTTCATTGGTATCTGTGGAGCGGAACGCAAACTTTAAGCCGATGTTATTTTTCAGACTTTCTTTCGATACGTCCCCAGAGGATTGTGTCACGAAATAGACTCCGGCGTTCATGGCTCTACCAGCACGCACCAGTTTATTTGAGAGTGTTTCGCCCTGTGCCACATTTAAGAACGCCCATGCTTCGTCCAAATCCACGATTTTAAAAATGCTTCGGTCACTGTGAATAAAGTCAAGGGCAAAGGTACTGATAACAATTAAGATGGATACCGACAACAGTTCAATGGTCGTGTATTCCTCAAAGGTAGTATCCTTATCCGGCAGAACCAAATCTGCAACCTGTATGATGTTGAGCTGGTTATCCAGACTGATTGCATTTTCCACCGAACCGTCCGAGAACAGGAGCTGTGCAAAATCATAGTCAGTAAAACTTTCGATATGGTCTGCAATGTTACGGGATACGGCGGTATCCTCTTTCCGCAGTTCCTCAATGACCTGCAACAGCCCGTGGTTCTGATTCTGGGATACCGTGCGGACAGCTTTTCTAAGGACAGGAAACTTTTCGCCATCACGACTGCTGATACCTGTAAGGAACGTCAGAATATCAATGGCAAGACTTTCAGCGTCCTTGACATCTTTCATAATCACATACGGGTCTAACAGCCCTTGATTGCTGGAATCACTGGTAATGTTTACAATGTTGATTTCCTCTGCAATCTCCGGCAGTGTTTCTTTCCAGTTTCCACGCTCACTTTTCGGGTCTAGGATAACTGCCTGTCCACCGAACAGAACGGAATAATACACCAGCAGGTTATTACAGAATGATTTTCCACCGCCAAGCGAACCTACAAAAGCAGAAGCCAACGCATTTGTGACCGTACCTTTTACCCCTTGACTGGCAAGGGACGGTTGCAGGTAGACATTTCTTCCTGTATCCACGGAATACCCGATATAGATTCCTGTATTTTCTCCCAACATCTGGGTAGCACCAAAACCAAGTCCGGCTAAAAAGTCGGATTTCACATACTGGATATAATCATTGATATAACGTTTGCTGGCTGGAAGAAACTCTCCATGCAGTCCCATCATATCTCCGGCAGGGCGAACCAGCTTCACATTCAAATCATCGTAAAAGTCCTTGACTTCATCACAACGGCGTTTCAGTTCGTCAAGATCGGGTGCAGACACCCGTATGACGTAACTTAACTTGTACATACTTTCCTTGCTCTGGTCTAAATCTGTTTCCAGTTCATCGACACTGTCTAAGGCTTCCACCACATTTGAACTTGTTTCATTTCCGGCTTGATAGGCGTGATTATCCAAGTCCTTTAATTCCTTTTTCTTGTTGCGGACAGTGGTTAATGCTTTCTTATTTCCCACAATCTCAACATTCATGGAAGTATCCACAGGGAATGTGAACTGCTGTTGCTGGAAATAAAAGATTTCCGATGATGGGAAGTCCAGTTCTCCGACAATCGCATTGACCGTAAAGTAGGACACATAACTTTCACTGTCCTCATGTTCCAGACGCAAATATCGCTGGCTTTCTTCCACCACACAACGGGTAGGACGGATAAGGTCATAATACTTAATCAGTGTTTCCCTTTTTAATTTTCTTTTTGGCAGAGGATACACATAATCTTCATAGGCTATCCCGTCCCTGCCGTAGAGGTGTTCCATCAGATACGCAAAGTCTTTGGCTTCCAGTCGGCGGATTTTGAATCTACGGGAGATTTTGTTTTCCAGCAGTTTTTCCATCTTCGCATAACGGTTGATTTCATCATTGCTCATGGAAACAAAGTCGTTCATCAGCGTGTGCCTTACCTCATTCAAAAACTCACGGAATGTCAGAAATACCATTTTTTTGATGTTCTTCAGATTGACTTCGTCCTCTGTGACCATGAGCTTGAATCCCAGAAAGAAACGGTAATCAACTTGATTGTCGCCTATCATGGATACAAGGGCTTCGGTCTGGTCGTCTATCTTTTGGATTGCTACCTCACGGAGCTTTCCAGTTACCAGCTTCTTTGACTGTTCCTGTATGCTTCGGATTGAACTTTCCGTTGCAATCTGTAACGCATGAATTTTTCCCTCACGGGACTGTGCGATAAGCTGACGGAAGCTGTCATGCACAAGGTATTTCTGTTCTGGGGATAAGAACGAATAATTGTAAGGTATCAGCTCATAGTAGGCGAACACCTCATTGTCCTTATTCCAGACAAGGTTATTGTCGATATATTTAATCGGGAACATAGGTCACACTCCTTACTGCCGTGATAGTTTCCTCAAATTTCTGCTTATGCAGGTTCACGGCTTTTCCGGCATAAGTCACTTTGGGACGCAGGGCATACAGAACCATCGTCTTGATGTAACTGTATGGCTTTTTCCCGTCAAAGGTTTTCTGTGACATAAACCATGTAAGGGCAACGGGAATCCCGAAATATTTCAAAAACGCACCCTCAATCATGGAAAGTGGCGGTACATCTGCAAACAGAATGATGATAAATTCCGTCAGCACGAACCATGTAATCTGGGTAAAGGTCACAGGGAATGGCAGGTTTACATCATTGATGGCATACAGTACCTTTTCCACGTTCCAGATACTTGTATAACTTCGGATTTTCTTCACTTGTAAATGCTCCTTTCTTCATTTTCCTAACAACAGGGACAGCCGGATTTTCCAGACTGCCCCCAAGAGAAAAGCTGACAGTAGCACCAGTGGCGGTGCTGATCTGCCAGCCCTTAACGCAGTACCTCACAGATACCAGCGTTTGTTGCAATAAATGTCCCCTCTATATCGAGGTCACGCCCGTAGGCTTCATAGTCGATATAGTTCTGTAAAGAGGACGGGATTTCTCCGAGTATCTGTTCTTCATCAATCAGATAGTAGGCTAAATCGGTCATCGTTTCACAGCCGGAATACAGAATGATGTCGTCCTTATGTTCCACCAGTTCTTCCAGACTTCCATAGCAGGATATAAAACTGTCCAAGTCGTCCAGCAGGTAATCCGGTAATTCTTCCAACTGCTCATAGATACGGTTCAGTTCTTCGATGGAAATGTATTCGCTAATCTCCATCGGGAAGTTGTCCGTATCATGGATTGCGTATTCTTCGTACTCTGCATTTAAGCCGATACGTTCTGCAATCACTTCTTCGTCCAACGGAAAAGAGAACCAGTCCCCGACCAGTTCTCCCTCATTGTACTTGCCAAGATTGGCTATATAGACTTGCATATCATCAATCATAAACGGTCACTTCCTTTCACTCATTGTATTCATAAAATCTGCCATGCACACACAGGAAATGTTCTGATGTTTCTTCCATATCTGAACAGTTCCGATGGTATGTAATATTGCAAAGTCCGGCTTTCAGCTCTTGCAGGTTTGAAAACCATTCTCTTTGAATTGCAGGTATATCTTCGTGTGGGATTTCACTCTCTGAAATTGCAAGGCAGACATTATTTAGCAAGTCGAGGTCTGTATCTTGCAGGATTTCAAAAGGAAAATCATAATCACTGATAAGATAACGGTCACTGTCCGGCGGTAAACCAATGGATTGTTTTAATGCTTCTATGTTGCAGGGAAGTGTAAACCACGCACAGCCTGTATCTTTTTCCTGTTCATCAAGATTGATAACAAATACTTTCATTTCTGCCATAAGCAATACCATCTGTCAAAGTTTGAACATACCGTTGTTGCAGAGAGCATAACGTCCTTTTTCTTCCAGTTCATGGGCGTAGGCTTCCAGATTAAAATATTTCTTTCCTTTTTCGGAAAGAGCAGAAAATTCAATGTTATGCTCCAAGCGGTAACGGGCAACGTCCATGATGTTGTGACACTCTGGATAAAACAAAAATTCTTCGGATTCCTGCAACAAATCCTCAACACCGCCAAAATAAGAAATCAAGTCTTTGTATGCCTGCTGAACTTCTGGCGATAAATCCGTGTAAGCAAAGTATAGCTTGTTTAAGCGTCTGACAGAAGTTGTCCTTACAATATCGCCAGCAAAGGGGAGCTTCATATCTGTGATTTGATAGTCTTTGCTGTCAGCTTCCACGCCGAGCAGGTCACGGAACAGCTCATAATCAATGGGTAAATCAAACCAGCGAGAGGTTTTATCCTCTGCTGATTTGGTCGTTTCAATCAATACGCTACATTCTTCCATCGTAATTCAGTCCTTTCTTCTAATTTTGAGTATGAAAAAAGCAGTCGATCATAACTGAAAGACTGCTTAACTCTAAAACAATATTAAAGCGTTTCTTCTTTTAAATTCTGACTCAAAAGGGATTTTAACTCTTTTACATCATTTTCAGACAAATCATTTTGATTAACAAGAACCATTTCATTTTTTATTGTTCTGATATATATGTAATTTCTGAAAATCCCCCAACATTTAAAGGCGTTCCAATGATTAGTCCCGTTACCAATATCAGAACTAACTGCAACTCCATCGGTATCAAAACAATATTCACGTTTTCCCGAAGTCAGTTTATTATCCATCTTTGAATGAACAATATTTATTACTTTTTTCTGAAATGTGTTAGCTCCGTTTATGATAATCCAGATAAAGAAAACTGAAAATAATAATCCAATAATACCATAGCCAATACGACTATTCATAAAGCAAAGAATCGTGTATATTAACATTATGACAGCCATCATAGACGATAACCCTGTTGCAAATTTACGTTTCTTTACATTTTTATCACTGGCTAAAACGATTTCTTTTAAAATATCTTGTTCTTGCTGTCCGATTTCAATACTGTATCTAACCATAATAAGAATCTCCTTTAAACATTTTAATGATATTAGTATATTACCACAAGTTTGTGTTCAAAATGTGGGATTCTTAATTTTACGCTCCAATAATCTTATTAAATAACTGTAACAATACGTCTTTTACGCCGGACGCATTGAATACAAGACCAACGGCGACTAAGGCAACTACCAAAAATCCGATAAGTTTGGAAAACTCACGCTTGAATCCCAAGTAGATTCCGATAACAACAATCGCCATCAGCACAAGGCTCTGTGCGTTGCTTAAAAACCAGTTATAAAGGTTCTGTCCAAAATTCATGCTTTCTTTTCTCCTTTCAGTTCCATCATTTTTCGGTCAGACTGTCTGCCAGCCTGTAAAATACACATGGCAATCACGCCAACTGTTCCCCCGAAAGAGAAGAACAGGAAGTCAAATAATAATCGTTGCATTTTTCAATTCTCCTTTTCTAAAATCACATCTTCGGTAGATGTGGTCTGTTGTTCGATTATCTTGTAATGCTTTTCTGTCAGTTTCGTGGATTTACGGATTTCTTTCAGATAATCAATCCCTGTTTTCGCTGTGATTGTTTCCAGCATTTTGAGTGTAGGGTCAACCTGCCGTTGAATCCAGCGTAGGGTTCTGTCCAGTGTGTAGGGTTCGGGTTTGGTCGTGAGCTTTAACGGCTCTCTGTTTTCCCCGATGAACCACGCCCAGCGGACAGATAATTTCCAGTCGCTCCGTTTCTTGTCTGCTTCCTTATCCACAAAGCGTACATAACGGTTGATAATAGAAAATGCCGTCCGTTCAGCGTCATAGTAAGTCAACAGGTCACGGACAGCATAATAAGCACGTTCATTTTTTAACCGTATTTCAAATCTGTTTTTTATCGGTGCTTCCTCAATGGGAATCCCAAGTTTGATGTACTGCTCATAGCTTTTTTCATAGACACAGAAGTACACCTCACTTTTCAGTGAACCGATATAAAGCGTATACCCCATACCAGCCTTGTCCTGTTCCTCATGCTTGACCAGTTCGCCGGAAGCATAGGACTTAAAGGAACGGAACACCGATACACATTCCTCATTCCGGCATTTTTCGGTCAGTTCTGGAATATCTAACATTCCCGTATGGTCATTGATGGCAAGGTCAAGGCGTTTCATCACACCACCGTCCACCAGAGCGTCCATAAGGAAATCATACCAGCTCCGTTCCTGTGCCAGCAGATAACTTTCAAACTGGCGACAGCCTTTTCCTTTCAGTTCCAGTAGGACACCTTTTTCTTCATCGGGAGAAGTATATACGAAAATATCTCCGATGTAGTAGTGTTCTGTATAACTGTAATGCCCGAAGTCCTCATGTATCATGTACTGAATATTGAGCTGTAAAATATCTTTGATGATATGTCCAATATCCAGTGTCGGAAACCGTATCCTCACATAATCAAACAGCATGGTAAGCGGTGCTTCTGGATTGAATTTTTCCAGAGCTTCCAAAAGTTTCACTTTCATTTCTTCTGTGACCGCCACCTTGCCGGATTCGATACGGCTTAAATGTTCACGGCTGATTCCAGCCATGACCGCAAGTTTCGTCTGGGATACACCGTACTGCAAACGTCTGTCTGCAAAATCCTGTATCCACTCTGTATCATTCAGTGCGATACCCCCTTTACGAAAAAACTGTGACATTTTATATCCGATGTCACAGCAGTAAAAAAAGCTACCAAACGCTTGATTTCAGCCAAGAATCGGTAACTTTTGTGTATGTTTCCTTGTGATTTGTGCCCCTCTGTTAGATACCGAGGGGCTTGATATATGCTGGCGTGGCTACCGCCACACCAGCAAGGCTAGTCCGTACCTGTGGCTTTCGCTTCGCACGCCACCTGTCCGTCCTGCCTTATGTGTGCAATCATTCCATTTCCAGAGTAAATTTTTCTGGATTGTCCACAATATTGTATGAGCCGTCTATCTGGTTCTCCTGCTGATAGGAAAAGCTAAATGCCGAGTTGCCGGATTCAGCGTCTTTCTGGTTCTTGTAGACCGTAACAGAAAGTGCGTGGGGAATCTGAATATCATAACTGAAACGGACACTGTGAAAAGAATTGTCCCTGCATTTTTCAAATATTTGTTCCACACATTTCTGTTGATTGGTCACGACCAGAGTGTTGAGTATGACCGACACCCGTAGCTCATAATGGTTATCAGAGCCAGAGCCGGACGAAGAAGATACGTCCATCTGCCGTCCCCATTGCAGGTAAGACAGGCTTCCTGCCAAGAGCAGAAGTATAGTGATTGCTATAATTACTGTCCGTTTTCTTATCATTTTAATTTCCTCCGTACACCTGTATTACAGTACAAGTGTAGAGCAAAACAGCTTATTTTTCAATACAGCTATATTTATAATTTGATTAAAAGAACGAGGTAAACAAAAATGACAGTGTACATGGATTTAGAAAATCTTCTCAAAGAAAAGAATATCAGTAAAAACAAAGTCTGTGAAGCCTGTAATTTACAGAGGACACAGCTCAACAACTACTGCAAAAATAAAGTAACCAGAATCGACTTCTCCATCTTAGCAAAGTTGTGTGAATATCTGGACTGCACACCTAATGACATCTTGAAATTAAAGTAAGGCTTCGGATTGTTCCAGAGCCTTTTTTTCTGTTCTCCTTTCTGCAAGTTCCCCAATCGTACCTAAGAAATCATAGCCTTTAGGTACGAGGGGAGTGTAAAATTCTGATATGACGCTTGTTCCCACATCACAATATCCACGCCCTTTAATTCGCTTCTGGAAAAACTGCTTTTTCACATCACTTCCAAAGAGCATACCGTAGCCAAGTTCACTCATGCGACCAAGCCCCACACGGAAGTTGAAGTTATCTCTGATACCGTCCCCGAAATACTTTGCGTCTGGACGCTGGCAAGCCACAATCAGAAAGTATCCAGCCTGTCTGCCGAGCATGACAATTTTCTTTAGCTGGCTTAACAGGGCGGTGCTTTCCTTTGTCGTGAGCATTTCCAAGAACGCCACATATTCATCAAAGATAAGGAACTGTGGAGCAAGCCCCAGATAGGCGTAGTTTTCTCCTGTGCGGTAGTTCGGGTGCAGTTTCATTTCTTCCGAGCGTGTGACCATGCCCTCATAAAAGGTATTGACGCAGTCAATCATATCGTCTTTCGTGTGGTAGACGTTTCTCATGACTGTTCCCAAGTCTGCAAGGTCAGCGTTCTTCGGGTCAAGAATGTATAAATCTGCATTGGTTCTAAGCAGGGCTTCAATGATGGTCAGCAGAAAATAGGTCTTTCCACCGCCAGTACCACCACAGATAAGGGCATGGGGAAGTGAATCATATTCCCACACCAGATTTTTCATTAACCGTAGACCGCCTTTTTCGGCAATCACTTCATTAATCGAAATACGGTTCGCTATCATATCATAGAGCAGGGTGTATTCGATATAGCCGTCATGAAGTGTCTTGTCGGTCAGCTCACAGTACAGCCCCGATTCCAGTTTATCCTCTAAGGACAGGAGCTGTTCTTGATATTTTCCCATTGTGATTTCACATAGAATATGCAACAAACCATTGTCCATCTGGTAGTAGATTTTTGGAAACCACACGATTTTTTCTCTTGATCTGCTTTGCAGGTCAGTGAAAAAACCGCTGTCTTTAGTGTTTTCCGCTTCATACCATTTATTTTCCAGCACCATGCGAGCCAGTTTTTGCCTGTGAAACAACCGCTTGATACGGTCATATCCGTAACGGTAGTAGAGAAAAGTGACCAATACACAAATACCAGTCGCTATCAGAACCGTAATGGAGTTGTAGGCAGTCCAAGTAATTCCGGCATGGAGCAGGTTAAATTCTTTCCAGTCTGTAACAAGAGGCTGTCGCAGGTTCAGTAGCAAGAATACCGCAACAAACAGGCGCAACAGCCAGCCAATACAGAAATGATAGACCAGTGATTTGTCACTGGCACGAATCCTGTTACCTTTCTTTTTCCACATCATACGCTAACACCTCTTATTTCTTCGGTGGTTGCTGTGGAGCATTGTTCTGTAGATTTCCGGCATGAGTGCCTTTGTTCTTCAAAACAATATCGTCTGCTTTTACATACCAGTCCACATCTGCACCACGGTAATTTGCATTGGCTACCGTATCTGCAACAGGATTGATAAGTTCCACTTCGGCGTTGTAGTCATAGTCCTTTAACGGAACAGTCGCCGGAACGGACACCTGTATCATGCGTCCCTGTGTGTTGCATTTTAAATCATAGGTACGTTCCTTGATTTCCTCACTGACCGTTCCATCTTCATTCTGTACATGAACCTCACGGCGTAATGCGGAGAACTTCAACACTCCGAAAGTCTTTTCTTTATCAATAACGATTCCATTTGCTAATCTCATAATCTGAATACCCCCTTATTTACTTTCTGCTGGTAACATATCGTCTGCAAGTAAGATGTAATTGACAAATCCACGTTCCCCGATTTTATAACCATCGGTAGTAATACGTGGGTTGATAAGTTTTACTTTCTGCTCCGGCGAGAAATGTTTTTCGCCAGCTTTGGCAGGAAGCGTCACAACTACATCATCAGCTCTCTGCACATCAGAATACAGGTTGTAGCTTCTGGTAATGACAGCCATACGCCCGTTGATTCTCTGCTGTTCCGTAGTATTTTCTCCGGCAAACTCCAAGTTTCCGAATGTCTTTTCCATATTTGGTACGACAAATCTTAATTCCATGATAATTGACCTCTTTTCTTTCTATATATAAGTTCTTTCCTGCTGTACTTTGTGGGGAGCTACACTCCCCACGCCCCTAGTAGACTTCACGCCCCCGTAAATCAGAGCTTCACGGGAGCGTGAAGTTGCAAAAAGGGTGGCGACCTTGAACGCTCTACCAACCGCTACCTTACCGCCTTATGATTTCTTTCTACGGCGTTTGAAGTAAAGCATACCGCCAAGCCCTACGCAGGAAAGACCGAGCATGGCAAGGTAAGCATAGATATTGGTATTGTCGCCTGTTTTTGGGCTGTCACTTGTCTTAACCGTAGATGGTGTATCCGGCGTGTCAGTATCCTTTGGTGTGTCTGGGACTTCCGGTACTTCCTTGATTGTCACAGTCTGTCCATCGTCTGTGATGTCCTTATGTTCTGTCACTTTCTTTGGTTCGTCTGGATTGGTCATATCGTATAATTCCTCAAATGTAACAAGGCTCTTTCCACCAAGAGAAGAACCATCAAAGGTAAATGCAATCTCAACCGTCATTTTTTCACTGTCGGCTGTAAACTCATAATCATTGGATACTTTCTTTCCATCAATCAGAAGTTCTACATTTTCCTCTTTTAACATCTGCCAGCCGGAAAGTTTGTATTTTGTTCCAACTTCCAGACCATCTAATGTGACTTTATCCACAATCGTTACATCTTTTCCGGCTTCGATTTCTTTCTTGCCGTTCTTGTCCGTAGCGGTAGTATGGATTTTGATGATACGTTCTGTGATAAGAACCGTCTGTCCATCATCGTTGATGTCCTTATGTTCAGCAACCTTGACAGGCTCTTTCGGATTGCTCATATCATACAATTCCTCAAAGGTAACAAGGTTCTGACCGCCAAGAGCTGAACCATCAAAACTGTAAGTAATCTCAACCGTCATTTTTTCGCTGTCAGCAGTGAATGTGTAATCATTGTCTACACGTTTCCCGTCAATCAGAAGTTCGGCGTTTTCTTCCTTTAACATTTGCCAGCCGGAAAGTTTATATTTTCTGCCTGTTTCCAATCCATCAAGTGTGACCTTGTCCACGATCTTGATGTCTTTTCCGGCAACAATCATTTTTTCGCCAGTTTTCTTGTCGGTAGCTGTGGTATGGATTGTGATTTCTTTTTCATATTCATCGGTCAGTGTCCCTAAATTTACGGTCACTTTATTTCTGGATACGACCACCTCAAAAGCTGGAATCAGCTTAAATCCGGCGTTGGAATCACACTTTAATTCCTCAATCACATAGGTATCATAAAGTAATGCACCTTTGCTGTCGTCTGGTTCAGATGTACCAAACCATACACCGTCCTCACTGGATTTTCCGGCATTGGTATTGACCTTGTGGGAAGCCCAGCTTGAAGCAGTAGAGAACTGACCGTTTTTGTCAGTAACTACAATATGGGATTCTCCCGTTGTCTTGCTTGTGATTCTGAATGGAACACCTGCAAGTCGTTTGTGTGTACCTGCACCGATTTTTACACCCTCAATATCGCCACGTTTAATCTGGTTGTAGACAGAGTGAGATTTGTCGGTCAAGTCCACGATTTTTCCATCTTCCGTGATAGAAAAGTCGATTGTTTTTGCACCGTCTGTCAAGTAACCCTCTGGTGCTTTGCTTTCTTCTAATCTGTAATTTCCGTAAGGGAGTAAGTCAGCAGAAGTAGAAGCGATTCCGTCAATTCCTGTCTGAATTTTCTTGACAGTTTCATTCTTGCTGTATAATTTTCCCTCAACCAGTACAGGACTGTCATTTAAGGAAATGATATTAAATTCTGTGTACTGTAAGGTAGCACTTCCCTGTGCTTTGGTATCCTTTGTTTCAAGGTCACGTTTCTGGATTTTCACACCGCCACGGATAACCTTGTCGGATACGGAATACTGGTTGCTTCCAGAGAGTATGGCAAGTTCGCCATCTTTGGAAATCTGTGTAAGGTACGTCCCCTTAATCTGTTCAGAACTTCCGTCAGCCTGCATATATGCACCATCTAATAAGTAGCCGTTTGGTGCTTTTGTTTCTGTGACAGTGAATGTACCAAGTGGCAGTACATTTTTACCGTCCTGTGTATAGAAGCTGTCGCCGGATACTTTGTAGCTGTCGGCAAGTCTAGATACATAATGGATAGTTCCGTCACTGTCTTTTTCTGCAACGGTTTTAGTTGTCCATGTACGGGTAGCTTTTGCAGGTAGATTATCTGCATTGTAGTATCCGTCATAATAGCTCCATGTGAACTCTGCACCCTCTAAAGAAGCATTTCCCTGTGGAGTGGATTTTCCTGTTTCCATGTCGATTTTAAATAAATCAATCAAAGTTTCTGTGACCTTTGGAGTGTCAGCAACAGTCAATGTCGCTGTTTTTCCAGCTTCCACATTTAAGGCATGGACAGTAGAATCCAGCTTGTAACCCTTTGGAGCAGAAAGCTCTTTGATGTAAACTGTTCCGGCTTTTACCTCAACTTCTTTGGTATCGCCATTTCCATCGGCAGTAAGTGTAGCAAGCTGGCTGTTACAGCCCTTATCAGAATAGACACCAAATGTCGCACCCTCAAAGGAATAGTTGGCATTGCCATTTGTGACCGTGGGATTGGAAGAAGTCTTTTTGACCTTTGCATTTCCCACATTTAACTTCGCCCAGAACTGTCCGATGTCCTGTCCTTCGCCAGTGTAGATGTAACCGCCACATTCATAGCGTCCCTTATTTGCTTTCACAAATGCTTTCGCACCAGCGTAAACTTCATTCTGTACTGCCTGTGAGATTTCATTATAGGAAGCTCTGACGTTATCGCACTGCCAGCCGAGCTGTTCACTCAACCTCTGCCAGACAACACACTGTTCCAGCAAGTATCCCTGTTTGTAATTCAAGTTCGTATGAGAAGCGGTATATTGCTTGACGTACTCTAAGGAAAGAGCAACGTCCGCAATCTGATCGCTACTCATACGGGAGCTTGCGTCAGAACGTGTTTTATATCCATTCTTAAAACTGGTGTTGATATCCACGCAGTAGGCAGTTTCGCCCTCAACTTTCATGTGTCCCTCATTGAATGTAGATTTGATAGAACCATCATTCATAACGTGTTCAATGTAGCCGACACGTTCTGCTGATTCTGTCCAGTATTGATTGCCGGAAGCATGAACCGCCGTCACTGGTAATGCCGTGAGAATGGTTGCAAAAGCAAGCGTTCCTGTCAGCAATCGCTTTACTAGCTTATTCATATTTTCTCTTTCTCCTTTCGATTTTGGGTATGAAAAAAGACGCTCATTTATTGAACGCCTTTGGTAAACTAATTTAACCTAACGGGTATCTTGTTTCTTTGTGATAAATGATTTAAAATACGAATGTAACGAATTGTCAGTAATTCCCGAAAAAGTAGTTGGTTTGCTAACAGCCTGCTAACACTCTAAAGGATATAATTGAATATTAGAGTTTATTAACAGAGTCGTTGTGCAAGCCCCTTTTCCGCTTTTTGGGGCGTTAAACGTCCCTTACAGGATAATCGAACTACTGCATACTAACCGCCACAGGGAACTCCTAAGAGAAAGCCGAGGCATTCCCCAAAGGGAAAAAATGAAAAACAACTTTCAGTTCGAATCTATTCTGAAAAATGCTAATGGTGACAACAAAGCATTCCCCAAATTGGGGAACGTTCTAATGTTACCAAATCGAAAAAATCTGTAGATTGACAACTCGAAAAAGAGTTGATAATCTTATATATGGCCGAAGGGAAAAATCCAAGAAACCCAGTAAAATCAAGGGTTTGCGGCATGTGTCGTCATAGCTCAGCTGGATAGAGCACTCGCCTCCTAAGCGAGGGGTCGGAGGTTCAAATCCTCTTGGCGACGGGCTTCAAAGCGTTCGAAAAT